>JAYEMX010000001.1:0-6422 GCA_034718535.1 Patescibacteria group bacterium
ACTAAAAATTCAACATCTCGGGTTTAAACAACATCGCATAGCCAATCCAAACCATTATTATTCCCCCAATCAATTTAGCCCAATTTGAATATTTACTCTCAATCCCAACCGCTTTCAAACTCATCATGGCTACTATAAAAATAACCAAATCATCCAGCATAAAAATTAAAACATAAAACAGCAAATATAAATAATGCTTAAAAACGGGCAAATTATTCATTGCCAAAGCCTTGGTATAAATTGCCGGCAATCCTGCACTGCAAGCAATCTCAATTAGATTAACAGCTACGGCTAAAGCCATGATCCCAACTACTGCCAAAAATAAATGTTTATCATTAACTAGTTCCCTAATTCTAGCAAATACTTTTTGCCGTTTTTCGCTATTTCCCGTTTGACAACCTCCACCCCGGCCAGTCCACCATTGATAAAAACTCCAACCCCCAACTCCAACTGAAAACAAACCCACTACTACCCTAATCCAAGCCACCATTTTAAGCCATAAAAATAAATTTAGCCAAGCCGCTAACATGGCAAAGTAAACTCCACCCGAAGCTAAAATAAAAGCAGTTCCTAAAATCCACATTCTTTTTCTATTTTTCATCCCCAATAATAAAGAAATCAAAAACAACAATGTCCACATGGCGCAAGGATTAAAACCGTCAACCAAGGCAATTAAAAAAGTCAACATCGGCAAAGACACTGTCTTCCAATCAACTTTACCTAAAAAGGGTAATTTAACCATCTGATCGTTATTTTTAATTTCTTCAACTTCTTCCCCTAATGCCTCTTTAACCGCTCTTTCAATTTGATCCCCATTATATTCCCACCCAAATCCCAAAAAATATTTATCCCCAATTACGATAAAAGGCACGCCTCCGACTTCAACTCCTAATCTCTCACCTTCTTTAAACCAAAAATCTCTTTCCTTGGATTCAGATACATCATGTCCTCTAACTTCCAAACCATCATATTTTTCAACCATTTCACTTAAAAACAATTTTTCATCCGCACAATGTGGACAAGAAGGGGAATAAAAAAAATCAATTGTTACTTTTTTAACCGCATTAATTTGATCCAAATTCCAAAACATAAATCCATATATAAACATTGCCGCAATTGTGAACCACTTTATATACTTCATTTATCCTTATATCCACCAATTATTTTAACCAGCTCTTTTATGGAAATTTCACCTGTTAATCGCTTTAACTCATTTCCTTTTTTATCTAAAAATATAAACACCGGCAATTTTCCTCCCTCAACTTTATATCTTTCTATCTGTTTTTTATCATTATCAAAATCATAATATTGTGTTTTTAATTCCGGCATTTCATCTTCAATCTTTTTCCACCTTGGTTGCATAACTAAACAACCACTACACCAAACTGCCCCGATTTTAATTACCTTCATATGATAACCATCATACCTTTTTATAAATCCCCCCGCAAGCTGGTATAATACTTCTTCATAGGGGCGTGATGTAATGGTAGCATTAAGCTCTCCAAAAGCTTCCGTGAGGGTTCAAATCCTTCCGCCCCTGCAAAACAGTAAAAATCAATATATAACTATTGATAAAACAATGTTTTAAGACTATAATTATTCTAATATGACCAAAGTTCAACTAGCCTTAACCGATCAAGAAACCACCATTCTTAATAATTATGGTTCCCAATTCGGTTATAATTTATCAAAAACCATTCGCTTCCTAATTAGTAAAGCCGCCGAATCATTTCTCATGCAAAAAACCCTCCCCATTTTTAAAATGAGCCCTCAAACTGAGGCTATTGGGTTAAAAGCTTTAAAGGATCATAGGGCAGGAAAAACCACCGAGATTAAAGATATCGACTCCTTTTTTGACAAGCTATGAAACTTTTCTTCTCCAAAGATTTTAAGAAAAAAGCAAAAAAATTAACCAAAAAAAATACTTCCCTTAAAAAACAATTTACTAAGCAATTTAAACTCTTTCAGGAAAATCCTAATCACCCTTCGCTAAAATTACACCAACTTAAAGGTAAAAGATCAAAGCAGCTTGCTATTTGGATTAAAGGTAATTTAAGAGCCCTGTGTATTAAAAGTAGACAAGGATATATCTTTATTAATTTAATCACCCACGACCAATATTAAACCAAGTCCTAACATAGTTCACCCACCCCTGCAAAATAACCCTTAAAACGTACCGTCTTGTTAATCTTTCTTACCAAGCATATAATACAAAAATCACTCTTAATTATCGGGGGGTTAAAACCCTTTTTTTTATGGATTCCAAGCAGATTAGAAACATTGCTATCATTGCTCATGTTGATCATGGCAAAACCACCTTAATTGATCATTTACTAAAACAGACTCACACTTTTACTGACCATGAACTGAAAATGACTCAAACTAATATCTTAGATAGTAATGACTTAGAACGCGAACGAGGAGTTACAATTCTTTCTAAAAACACCGCTATTACTTGGAGAAATTATAAAATTAATATTCTAGATACTCCGGGCCACGCGGATTTTTCCGGAGAAGTTGAGAGAGTTTTAAATATGGCAGATGGCTGTCTCCTTTTAGTTGATGCCGCAGAAGGTGTTCTTTCTCAAACTAGATATGTTCTCTCACTTGCTTTAAAAATTGGACTTACACCAATTGTCATTATAAATAAAATTGACCGTAAAGATCAACGAACCAGTCAAGTACTTGAAGAAATAAATGATCTTTTTCTTGATTTAGTTACTAAAGAAGAACAATTAAATTTCCCCGTACTTTATGCAATTGGTCGTCAAGGGATTGTTGGTAATAAAACAAAACTTAATCCAAATAACTCTCTTAAACTAATTGATAGTAACAACCTTGAACCATTATTTAAAAAAATCATTAGCACAATTCCCTCTCCAACTATTAAAATAAATAAAGGTTTTCAGCTCCAAGCTATTACCCTAGATCACGACAATCACAAAGGAACATTGGTAATTGGTAAAGTTAGTCGTGGTCAAATAAAGATCAATGATCCTTTAGCTGTTATTCGAAATTCAAAAAAAATCAGTCAAGGTCGAGTTGAACATCTATCAACTTTTAAAGGTTTAAAGCAAATTTCTATCAAAAAAACTCAACTGGGAGATATTGTTTCCATTGCCGGATTTAATCAAATTAAAATCGGAGATACTTTAACTAGTCTAGAACATCCCGATGGCCTACCTTCTCTAAAAATTGCCGAACCTACCATCCAAATTCAAATTTCACCTTCAAACTCTCCTTTAGTCGGTCAAGATGGAAAATTCAATACCTCAAGGCAGTTAAAGCAAAGATTAGAAAAAGAACTAAAGACTAATGTTAGTTTAAGGCTCTCAAAAGGCTCCACTTCTGAAAAATTTATAGTTGCCGGTCGAGGAGAACTTCATCTATCTATTTTAATAGAGACCATGAGACGCGAAGGTTATGAATTCTCCGTAGCTAGACCTGAAGTAATCTTTAAAACCATTAATAGTCAAATTATGGAACCATGGGAAAACTTAATCATTGAAGTCCCGGAAACTAAAACCGGTATAATTATCAGTTCTTTGAGTAATAGAAAAGGTTCAATGACTAATTTACAAAATTTAAAAATAGGAACTCGTTTAACTTACAAAATTTCCACCAAAAATCTTATCGGCCTTAGAAGCGAACTTATGACCAAAACTTCTGGGACTGCCATTATCTCCTCCCAATTTGATAAATATCAACCAAAAACAAAACCCATGGATATTCAAAAAAATGGTAGCTTAATTGCTACTGAATCTGGCCAAGCCTTAGCTTATAGTATTGAACATATTCAACAAAGAGGCTCTACTTTTATTGAACCGGGGGAGCAAGTTTATCAAGGTATGATTGTAGGTCAAAATTCTCGATCTAATGATCTCTGGATAAATATTTGCAAAGGTAAAAAATTAACTAATATGAGAGCCGCCTCAGCCGATGATGCTTTAAAAATCGCTCCTGCCGTCAAGCTTTCCCTCGAGCAATGCCTTAACTTTCTTGCCACCGATGAGCTTTTAGAGGTTACCCCTAAACACCTAAGACTAAGGAAAAAAATCTTAACCAAAAAATAACTTGACTCCACCAACCAAACTCAAACTTGCTTTAATTTTAGTCATCGAAAAGACTTAAACTTCTTTTTATTGCCAAATCCCAACCGCCAACTAAATTATGATCAGCTCCGCTATAAATAAATAACTCCACCTCTTTATCTAAATCATCCAACCTTTTATACAAATCCTGCGACCATTCTAAAGGCACAGCCTCATCATTAGTTCCTTGATGAATTTGAATTGAAGCTTTTATCCAATTATAAAATTCAACTATAGAATAATCACCAACATCATATAAAACCTCAAGCCCTGATAAAACTTTTCTTAAAGCCTTACCATAATCATCAAACTCATCGGTATAATAAAGAATTGAATATGGAAAAGGTTTTGAAACCGGCGCCCACAAACTGGTTGGATAATCTTTCCCACTAATTTCCAAAACCGACAAAGCCACTTGCCCTCCATTTGAATGCCCCCAAATATTTATCTTAGCAGGATCAACCTCTTTCAGGTTTTTAACACTAGCTATTAATTCCAAAACTTGAACTGGCCTTAAAAACCTTTCTTCAAATACATTATTTGGTGGCATATCACTTTCTCCAAATCCCAGAAAATCTGGGGCTAAAGTTATAAAACCATTTTTAGCAAAATAGTCAGCCCCATTTTTAGTTCCTACTCCAGTTTTAAAAATCTCCCGATCCACATAACCGCGAATCATTATCACCACCGGCCACCCACCTTCAGGGACTGACCCTGAAGGTCTGTTTAACTGGCCACTCACCTTTTTACCTTCCACTATATAACTAAACAGCCAAGCAGTGTACCAATCATTTTTAAACAACTCTTTTTCCAATTCAATCTCACTACCGTTAAAAACTTTTTGACTCAAATTGCTAAAAGTATATTTTTTCAAAGGCTTTTCAATTACTATCCAAGGTGCTTCCGGAGATAAATATACCTCTTTATCTTTTGGCCAAAACCACCAACCTAAAATTACAACTAATAATCCTAAACCGACTAAGGCTAAATAATACTTTTTAAAAAATTCAAACATATCAATCTATATCATTCAATTTACCAAACTTAACCCAAAAAAATAGTAGTTTTGTGTTCATAGTCAACTAATCTTAATCTTACTATTCTTACTAAATATTATACTATAATATCAATCTAAATCTATTATATTGAACTATATTTTACCCCAAATCAAGTTGCTTTAAATACTTTCTAAACTCACCATTAATATCCGGATGTCTTAAAGCAAATTCAACCACTGTCTTCATATACTCCATTTTATTACCCGTATCATAATACTTACCATTTTTAATTTCACAACAATAAATTGTTCTACCCTTTTTCCTTAACTCCTCAATTGCTTCCGGTAAATAATACTCACCACCTGTACCAATTTTTTGACGATTTAACACTTCAAAAATATCCGGAGTTAAAATATAACAACCATGAGTGGCAATATTACTTGGTGCTTCACCCAACTTCGGCTTTTCTACAATTTTCTTGATCTTGCTAACATTACCCTTCACTTGCTCTAAATCTGCTATTCCATATCTTGACAAATCTTCTTTTTTTTCTATCTTCACCCCGGAAATAACCGGATCCCCATACTCTTCAAACACCTCCAAGCACTGCTTTAATCTGGGTTTGATTTCAGAATAAATAAACTCATCACCCCAAAGTACCGCAAATGGTTCATCACCAATAATATTTTGAGCTTCTTTTACCGGAGTAGCATTACCATAACCGCCTTTTTGTCGAATATAAATAAAGTTAGCTTGAGTATAAATACCATTGATCGCATCCAAATATTTTTTCTTGCTCTCTCCGGCTTTTTTCAATAACTCCACTAACTCTCGAGATGGTTTATCAAAATGATCCTCAATGCTTCTTTTATGGTAACCTGTCACTAAAATAATGTCTGTAATTCCCGAAGCTATACATTCCTCCACCACATATTGAATCACCGGCTTATCCACAATCGGCAACATTTCTTTTGGCATGGCTTTTGTTTGAGGTAAAAACCTGGTTCCAAATCCAGCCGCCGGGATCACCACCTTGGTAATTTTTCTAATCTTTTTCATCTTTATAGTATATCATCTACTTTCCACTTATTGTTAATTATGGCATAATAACCCTTATCATGGTAAAATCAGCCGTTGCTTTATCAAAAGATAAAGCAGTTAACAATAAAAAAACAATTTCACCAAGTCAGTATTTAAAAGAGTCAATTGCTGAGTTAAAAAAAGTTGTTTGGCCTACCAAAAAAGAGGTTGTTAAAATGACCGGTATTGTCATCGCCGTCAGTTTAATCGTTGGTTCTTTAATCGGCGGGCTTGACTTATTTTTTACTAAAAT
>JAYEMX010000002.1:0-6403 GCA_034718535.1 Patescibacteria group bacterium
GAGTTTTTGTTTAGTTGATGATACTATTTTAATATGCAATTTGTTAAAAAAATAGGAATAGATTTGGGAACGGCCAATAGTGTTGTGTTTGTGCAGGATAAAGGAATTGTATTGGAAGAACCAACCGTAGTAGCGGTGACGGTAGAGGATAATAAAGTGGTGGCAGTGGGAAATGAAGCTAAAGAAATGCTTGGTAGAACTCCAGATACGATTATGGCTTCAAGACCAATGCGTGACGGAGTGATTGCCGATTATGTGGTGACCGAAGCAATGTTGCGGTATTTTATTCAAAAAACTGCCGGTAAAAATCTATTTTTTAAACCCGAAGTGATGATTTGTGTACCTGCCGGTTGTACTCAAGTAGAAAAAAGGGCGGTGGAAGATGCCACTTATTCGGCGGGAGCAAAAGAGGTTTTTATAATTTATGAACCGTTTGCGGCGGCTCTTGGAGCCGGAATTTCAGTTGGGGAAGCTTCCGGTAATATGATTGTAGATATGGGTGGGGGTAGTGCTGAAGCGGCGGTGATTTCCCTGGGAGGAGTAGTAGTTTCAAAGAGTGTTCGAGTATCTGGGAATGCTTTAGACGATGTTATTGCCAATTATATTCGGAAAAAACATGGTTTAATTATTGGAGATCAGACGGCAGAACAGATAAAACTTAAGATTGGAAGGGCGATGAAGGGCCCTCAAAATTTCAACAAGGAGACTCCTTCCAGCTTCGCTGTCCCGACTCGGCATTCTGCCGGGTCTCCTGTTAAGGAGTCTCCTTTAACTTCAAAAACGGATCCAAAGCTTAAGACTATACGGAAAGTTCAAAAAAAGATGATGGTAGTTAAGGGTAGAGATAGTATTCAAGGATTACCGAAAACAATAGAAATAACAGCGGAAGAGGTTGAAGAAGCAATAAAACCCAAATTAATAAAGATAGTTGGGATGATTAAGTCAGTTTTAGAGGAAATTCCACCGGAATTGGCCAGTGACATTATTGACAAGGGGATTGTGATGAGTGGAGGAACATCTCTTCTTCATAATTTTGATAAGTTATTAACCAAGGAAATCGGGGTATCTTGTCATGTAGCTGAAGATCCTTTGCTTTGTGTGGCTAAAGGAACGGGAATTGCTTTGGATAATTTGGAGTTATATAAACGGGCGATTAGTAAAAGATAATTTATTGGTTTGGTGGATAGAGGGGGATTGGTTAATACGGACGTAGTAAAAAATCCCACTCATTTGATTTTCATGAGTGGAGCCTACAAGGAGAGTCCTTGTAGGTCCTTTGTAGATTTTGTGGGTAAGTTAATACTGGACATAATGGACATAATAAGGTTATTATAAACATATGAACAAAAAAGGTTTTGTTTGGTTTCCGATTCTTGCACTGGTAGCTTTGGTTGGTTTAATGTTTCCTACGGTAAAGTATATAACTGATTCTAATGTTTCTTTTGATATTCGTAATTGGGCTAAAACAGGGAATTGTTTAGATTTAGGTAAAAAAGCTTGTCTGATTAATAACTCTTGTGATTGGGTATCTGCTGGAACAAAAAATTGTACCAGTTTGTCTGATTTAAAATGTCAGAGTGAAAGTTCTTGTGTTTTTACACCTTCTAAATCAGGTAATTGTGAAGATTTAGATGATAATATTTGTGATACTACCAATGGTTGTACTTTTAATCCTAATTTTGAAGAAGAAGTTTGTGAAATTGAAACAGTAATAAAAACAAAAAATTGTTTACCGTCTGATTGTGATAGTGAAAAGAATAAAGATTGTGTGTGGGAAGGAGAAAATAAACCTGCTCAGTGCTTGTGTCCAGAAGGACCACAGAATTGGAGTAAATCTATTTGCGCAAGAAGATATGTATGTCGTTGGCAAGAAGGATCATCGGCAACATGTACTGGTGTTTATCAAGAAAAAGAAGAAGAAAGGGTTTGTCATAATGAGGTTGTTGGTAGGTGTGAAGGTGGTAGTTATTCCATAGAGTCTAAATGTGTTGGTAGTTATGAAGGCGGCTACTGTAAAGAAGAAAAAATGAAGAATGAAAACCCCACGATTACCGATTATTGGAAAGGTAAAGCAGAATTTAAATTTATTCAAGAAATTGTTCAGGATAATAGTTTATGGCCAGCTGGTTTTGAGGGTTCCGCACATGTTGAAGTAGTGGGTGATACTTGGTACCTTTTTCATCGAAAAGTAAATTGGGATTCTAAACCCAGTTATTGCTCAATTTCTATGAATTTGGTAGTTCAAAGTTCTACAGATAATGGTATTAGTTGGAGTAATCCTGTAGATGTAATTGATAATACTCGGGGTACTCCATGGGAGTGTGCGGCAACAGATGGAGATGTTTATTATAATTCTGAGGAAAATAAATGGCATTATTTATTCCAATGCCTTGGTCGTTCTGGAGCTTGGAAAGGTTGTCATGCTATTAGGGATGGAGTAAGCCCTTTTGGCAGTTTTACTCCAACCCCTGATAATCCTGTTATAAATGGGGGTGAGATTTGGGATATGATTTGTGATTTACCGACTGATGATTGTTCTGTTTTTTCCAAAAAATCTCCTCTTCGTAAAGTGTTAGATGAAGGGACTTTTGATATTTTTGATTATAAAGATGGGTTTTATTTTGTAAGTTTTCATGGTTTTGATGGTGTGAATGGTTATCGAGGAATTGCAAAAACAATGAATTTTCAAAATTGGGAAGTGGTTGCACCTGATTCAGTTCTTGATAAAAATGATGCTTTGGATTTTGATGTAGACTGGGATGAGAATGGACCGATTGGTTTTGGTGCCGGCGGTATAATTAAAGATAGGAATTATTATTATCTTATATCTGAAGGTGCCGATAAAAGTTTGCTTTGTCAAGATGGGCAAAACTGGGTATGGGGTTTGTTTCGTACATCAAACATTACTTCGACTGATTGGGCTCAATTTCCCAAGAAAAACCCTTTCTTTACTGTAATGGATTTTCCCAATCAAGACCCCAATTCTTTACCATGTTTTCCCGCTTATGTAGGAATATTTATTTCAAATGGGAAGACTTATTTACACGCTTCTAGACCAAGTTATGATCCTAAATTCAACGGGATTTATTTTTATGAATTAATTTTTGATAAGGTTTCTCCTTCGCCTGAAACTCCAGATACTCCAGATAAGGTTTCTCCTTCGCCTGAAACTCCAGATACTTCAGAAAATTCAAACCAGGAAGAAGGTTGCAGTCAGATGAAAGAAAAGTATTGTTTGAAACTAGGTCAAACATGTATTAAAGACGTTAGTGGAGAGTATTGTGTTGAGGAAAAGACTGAAAAGGAGTGTGCTCCCGGACAGTCAATATGTGTAAGTAATTATAAGTACATTTACTGTACAATGGATGGAGTTTGGAGTGAGGAAAAGCTGTGCCCTAACAGTGTTTGTGATAGTGCCACCGGAAAGTGTAGTGTTGATGATGGAGGTGTTTCAAATTGTACAACTCTTAATGACTTGTTTTGTTTTTTAAAGGGTAGCTACTGTGTAAAGGATAGTACCGGTGAACATTGTGAAGAAACAAGTGATTCTTTAAATTAGAAAATCCCACTCATTTGATTTTCATGAGTGGAGGCCTACAAGGAGAGTCCTTGTAGGCTTTGTAGACCCTTTGTAGATTTCTGCAGGTAGATTATTGACGATTATGGATATTTATGGATATAATATGGATATGATTAAAACAAGGTTGTTAAATAAAATAAATCAGTTAAAAGAAGATTTAGATAAAATCAGGCCGGTAAAGGGTAAAGATCTTTTAAAATTACAAGAAGGTTTACGGATTGAATGGATATACAATTCTAATGCAATTGAAGGAAACTCGTTATCTTTAGGAGAAACAGCCTTTTTTTTAAGAGAAGGACTGACCACAGAAGGCAGACCCTTAAAAGATTTTTTGGAGGCAAAAAACCATCAAGAAGCAATTTTGGCTATGAATGATTGCTTGAAAAATAAAAGAAGTTTAAGTCAAAGTTTTATTAAAGAATTACATGCTGTTTTACTTAAAAATATTGATTATATATGGGTACGGGGCAAAGGTGGCCGATTAGTAAGAAAAAAGATAGAGGCGGGGAAGTATAAAACTCAGCCAAATCATGTTTTAACTTTGTCAGGCAAAGTTCATTATTATACTGAACCAATTAAAGTTCAATTTGAAATGGATCAGCTGATGAATTGGTATAAAAATAAAGGGCAAGGTCTTGAAGTGGTTGAGAGGGCGACTATTTTTCATTATAAATTAGTTAAAATTCATCCATTTGACGATGGTAATGGTCGATTAGCCCGGATTTTGATGAATTTGATTTTAATTAAGGATGGATTTTTACCGGCGGTGATTAAAAATGATAAAAGAAGAGAATATTTAAAGGCTTTAGAGTCAGCAGATAAAGGAAACTTATCAATATTTGTTAATTTTACAGCTTTTGAAGTTATGGAAACAATGGAAAAAGTTTTAATGGCTTTGAAAGGGGAGATAAAAATGGATTATATAGAATTTGAAGTAAAACCAACTGCTAAAGACAGAGAAAAACAAATATTAAAGCAAATAAAAGGTGGTTTAAAGTATGGTGTGGCTGATATATTGCGATTAGTGAGAATTAAACGGCCGACTTTGAAAAAAGATTTAGCTAGATTGGTAAGAAAAGGGCGATTAAAACGAACAGGAAAAGGCAAAGGAACAAGATACAGCCTGCGAAGACTGTCTTTGCAGGTAAATGAACCTTGAGGAAGTAGAAGATAAAGAGTGTAAAGAAATAATAGAATATAAAGACTATATAGACAAGTAAGATAATAAAGAATAAATACTTGACATGGAATGAGTAGATAAGGTAGGATTTGGTTATGTTAAATAAGCTCAGGCGACTGAGTTATAACCAGTTAGTGGTTTTATTGGCGTTTTTGCAGTTAAACGGCAAGGCGGGAACAGTTGACGGATTGGAGAAAAAAACCAAGTTAAAAGGTAAGTCTTTGGGTGGGGTTTTGTCTGCTTTATCAAGAACAAAGTTTAGAGGAATTAGTTTAATTGAACCAGTGGGAAAGGCTCGTGACGGCAAGGGTTTAAGGTGGTTGCTTAATAAAAAAGTTTTGGATGTAAGTAAAGCTAAATTAGAAGTTAATAAGCTATTGGGAACATATTGACTATGAATATTTTGAAAAAGTTACAGCAAGGTTACGAACCTTCATGTAGGGTTCGGAAGCGGTTAGTAAGGCAGGGTGGTTTTGCGTGGCTTCCGGTAGTTATAGTAATGGCTTTGGTTGGTTTAATGATACCTACGGTTAAGTATATAACCGACCCCAATGTTTCTTTTAATATTTTGAAGTTAGCTGAACTAAATTGTAGGAATCTTAAAAAAAAGGATGTTTGTGATAGGGCTACTAGTTGTGAATGGATTCAAGGCTCGCCGAAAAAATGTAAGTTTGACTCCAATGGCAAATGTCCCAATGGTTGTAAATATACGCAAGAAAGAAAAGTATCAAAAAGTTGCGTTGGGTTAAGTGCGGCCAGTTGTCAGGCAAAGAGAGATAGTGGTTGTTCTTTGAATAAGAAAAAAACCGAAAAAGTTTGTAAAGCTTGGGCAAATAGGTATGTATATAAAACCTGCACTAAACAAGATTGTAAAGCCGGGAAAAGAGGTTGTGAACCAGTCGAGGCTCATTGTACTTGTCCTCATTTTAGAGATTCTTCAACTTGTCAGTCTAATAACTGTACTTGGATCTATGCCAGTTGTTCAGGTAAATATAGGGTTACGGAAAAGTATTGTGCGGAATGGAAAACAACGACAACGGAGGCTCATTGTTCCGGAGAGTATAACAGAGTGATTAAAGCCAAGTGTGGCGGAACTTATGAGGCGGGTCATTGTGAGGCGGCAACAGAAGATAAACAAGAAGAGGATGAAACAAAAGAAGAAGGCGAAGAAGGCGAAGAAGGAGAAAAAGGAGAAAAAGCTGATGAGGGTTACTGTCTTTATCAAGGCGAAGAAGTAAATATAGGGACGGTAGTTTACTGGCAAGACAATAAACATAAAATCTGTGCTAAAAAAGGATGGCAGGATACAAATAAAGAAATAACAGAAGGGTATGTGCCTTCATTTTTAAAAGGGATTGGCAGTAGGTCTTGTAAGATGATTTCCGGTTTGTATGTTGGACATGGAGAGACTGTTTATGGAAATAATAAGAAGGTGTTCAGATGTGTTGATAGTAAGTGGAAGGCGTGTCCTGGTTGTTCGGTGTCGTATAAGCCGTACTATGAAACTCAGGGTAATCCGGAAGAACAAAGTTGTGTAATGGCTGGGGTGGTGTATCTTCCGGGAGATGAAGTAAAGACAGCACTGGGTACTTTTAAGTGTGTAAGTGGCAAAATGGAAGAAATAGATGAAGAGAAGATAAGTG
>JAYEMX010000003.1:0-6242 GCA_034718535.1 Patescibacteria group bacterium
TTCAAAATTTAGAATAAAGTCTTTGGTGGCTGTTTTGGAATTTAGAGTATGAAAAGATTTAAGAAGTAAATCAAAAACTTCCTCTTGTTCTTGCCATTCGGCAGTCATTCTGTCTATTAATTCCGCTAAAAGATAAGCTATTCGTACCCGATTTAAATTTTTTCTTAGATTAGGAAAGTTATTTATAGTTTCAGCTTCAGTAATTATGCCTAAACCCTTAGTTTTGGCAACTTGAAATTTGACATGAGTGAAAAGCTCCAAATGGCCTTTTTTTCTTGAGGTTAATTTTCTAACTCCCTTAGCTATTAAAACCACTTTACCGTTGTTTTTTGAAAAAACAGTAATTAAGCGATCAGCTTCAGAAAAATTAATTCTTTTTAAAACTATAGTTTGGAGTTTATATGATCGAATCATAATAGTATTCCACTCCGGAGAGTAAACAAGTTCCACTCCGGAGTGGAATAAAAGCAAATGATTATAAAGTCAACTGGCGATCACCATCTAAGACAAATTCTTGGTAATTGTTTTTAAAAGTTATGGTGTAGTCGTGATTTTTTGAACCCGGTTGTTTTTGAATTAAAAGATTGTATGGATTGCTTGAGTCGTATTTAAACGGAAGTTTATATTTAACGATTAACTTGGTTCTTGACTCGGGTCTTAGTTCAATAAAAGCTTCAAAAACAGTTTTACCTAAATCTTTTGAAGTGGTTGGGTTAATATCCGAACCTAGAATTTCAACTAATTCAGAACCTTCGGGTACATAAATTCTAACCCAATCACGGAGCAAGCCGTTTAAGCATAGTCCCCCGCTTTCCAAATTACAGTCATCTTGGGGTTCAGGATTAGTGTAGGTAATGGTAATAGTTTTAATAATAGTACCGTCATTATCTACTTTGATTTCTTGATCAACTGCTTGTTTAACATAAAGGTTTGATTTAGCTCCGGCAAAATTAGTATCATTTAAGTGAAAATAGTCGCCGTTAAAATCTGTAATTCTGCCACCGGCATTAAAAGATTCGGTAACTATTTGCATTTCTTCATCATCCGGAAAATAAAACATTAAGTGTTTGGCTTGAATATTTTTTAGACCAATTTCAATAAATTGGGGCCAAAGTTTTCTGGGAGAGTTCATGGCATTTAGCAAAATTGAGTGCATTAAGGGTCCAATCATGCCTTTTCTGTTTTCTTTTATATAGTAAGTCGGCCTGGTGGCATAGTCTTCCATTTTATAAACCACTTGAGGGCAATTACACTCGGGAACAATTTCAGCATGATATTCGCCCCAATTGGCAACTCCGACTTTTCCAATTACCTTGAGTAGATCAACCACTATTTGAGTATCCATGGCAATAACCCCATCATAGTCTGAATTGGCAACAACCGATTTATAACTTGGCAAAAATTTATCCATAGAAACTTTAAAATCCGGAGATAGATTCATATCCCTTAAATGCCAGTTATAAACTAAGGGTAAAAATTTCTTGATTGGATCCGGTGCAGGTTCTCGATTTCCAAACAAAGCGTCCAATTCATAAATATCTTTGGTAAATAGTGGAGTGATTTTCCCTTTATGAGCCCTTAAAGTAGCCACGGCAGTTAAAAAGCCTCCGCTTGGTCTAATCTCGGCATCATTTTGAAAAACAAGTAAGTAATTTTTGGCGTCTGGTTGACCAAGAAGTTTTGGTAAGAGGGCCAATAAGGGCTTGATATTAGCTAAAGCTTCTTTACTACTACTTAGGCTGTTTTGAATAATAGTTAATTGATCCCTAACCTCAATATTTTTAAATGACTTGGGATAACGTCGAGGATTAATTTGGCTGATTTCTTTTTCAATTAAAATAACTTTCTGTGTTACTTCTTCCAATTGAGGAGAGATTTTATCTAAAGTATCCAGAATAAAGATAATTTTATCCTCGGCAGATTCAACCCCCTCCTTGGTTTCGGCACCTGAGAAGCCGATAACATCTGCATAAGGCTCAATAGCTGTTAGTAAAATATCCGCGGTATCAAGACCATGGCCGGAGGCAATCAAACCATGATTTAAATCTTTGATATAACCTCCTAAAAATGGAATATAGCTAACCCATGAAACAAATTTAGATTTTTTATTAACTATTTTAAGATTATCATGAGCCAGATTTAAATTTTCTTTGGCTTGATTTAAGTCTTTATTTTGAACGGCGGTAATACTATTTTTAAGACTGGCAACAAGTAATGTACCTGGTTTTTTTAAACTTAGACCGATAAAGAGAGAATAAACTATAGTTAATAAGAAAAAGGCGAAGATGCCAATTAATGGCAAGATTCCGAATTTTTTAACACCTGAGAGCTTTGAGCCCTTACCTGAAAGCTTGGAGCTCTTGTTTTTAAGTATTTTTGGAAATTTAAATTTTACCATTTAGATAGCATTGCTTTGGGAGTCTTTAAAATAATAAGAATATCCCCGATTAAATTATTATGCTTAGCATAATTAAGATCCATTTTAGCTCTCTTGTCAAATGAAATAATATTTCTACCTGAAGTTTGCCAAGGTCCGGTAATTCCCGGCTTAACATTAAAAATTGTTTTCATCCAAGGTTTGGTTTGTTTGTATTTTTCTGTTTGAGATTTTATTTCTCTCGGAATATAGGCTCTGGGCCCTACAATACTCATTTCTCCTTTGAGGACATTATAGAGTTGGGGAAATTCATCGATAGTCAAATTTCTCAGCATTCTACCAAACTTAGTAATTCTAGGATCGTTTTCGAGCTTCCAATCTTGATCAATAAATTTTTTGAGAAGTTTTTTATCCTGCTTGTAAAGGACTTCATCGGCATTTTTTATCATGGTTCTAAATTTGTAAAGCCAGAATTGTTTTTGATTTTTACCAATTCGCTTATGACGATATAGGGTCGGAAATCCGGATTCCAGCCAAATTAAAATTGGGACAATAATAAAAATCGGTGAAAAGATAATTACTAAAATAATAGCAATTATAATATCCATGATTCGTTTGACAGATTGATACATAAATTTATTTCTCGTATAGAGCTTGATAAAGTTGTTTAACTTTTGGGGCTTGATTAAGCGGGCAAACCAACAAGCCTTTATTAGTATCAACTACAATCATGTCATCAAGACCAATGGCTCCAACTACCCCCTCGTCTTTACTGATAATCAGTGAGTTCTTGGTATCAATTAACTTGGCTTCTCCCATAATCACATTGCCATTTTTATCTTTATCTAAGCCGTGATACAAAAGCCCCCAAGTACCTACATCTATCCAGCCCATATCAACCGGAAGTTCCCATTGGCTTTTTGGCGGAAGTTTTTCAAATAAACCAAAATCAACAGATTGTTTTTCAAATTTTGGATAATATTCTTCAAGAACTTTTTGAAATTTTAGAGTATCTATGTGAGGGGTTATTTTTTGCAAATTATCATAAGTTTTTTTAGCATATTTTTTATAAAGATCAAGCAATAAGGATGGCTTGGTGGCCATATAGCCAACGTGAATAAGGTATTTTTTTGATTTAAACAGTTTTTTGGCTATATTTATATTTGGTTTTTCAATTTGTTTAATAAATTCATAAATCTTGTGGCCGTTGACTGTTTTTATCTGCTTACCAACTTTTATCCAACCATTATGGACTGATGGATAAGTGGGTGGAGTGTCAACGTGAACAATAACATCATTATTTAAAGCTAGGTTAGCGGCTTGCTTAATCGCGGATAAAAACTTGCTTTCTTTTTGAACAAGGTGATCTGCCCCCCAAAGAATAATCATAACCGCATTGGGATGGCGTTTGTTAATCACAGCTGTGGCTAAACCAATAGCCCCTAAATTATCACGCATGGCAGGTTCTAAAATAAAGTTTTTCTGAGGAATTTCCGAAGCTTGGACTTTTAAATATTTACCGAATTTATCACTGGTGGCAATATAAATATCTTCAGGCTTAAAACCTTTTAAAGTCCTATCTATGGTTTGACGAAACATTGATTTATTTCCAAGTAGAGATTCAAATTGTTTTGGATGGGACATGTTTGAAATGGGCCACATCCTGGTGCCTTTACCCCCACACATAATTAAAACTTTTACTGATTTTTTATTTGCCATTGTTCCTCCACAAAATTTTTAATTTTACTTTGAAATATTTTAGTGTCAAATTTTTTAGCGTTTTTTTGAATAAATAAATGGTTCCAGTTTAATGTGTTAAATTGTTTCACAGCTTTAATAAGGCTGTCAACCGTAGCTTGATTAAATAAAATGCCGGTTTTATTATTTATAACCGTATCTTTAGCCCCACCTTGATTTAAAGCAATGACAGGTTTACCGGAACTTTGAGCTTCTAAACTAACTAAACCAAAGTCTTCTTCTTGAGGCATAATTAAGGCTCGACAATAACTATAGTAATCGGCCAGTTTTAAATCGCTGACTTTTCCCAAAAATGAAATATTGGAATTGGCGAGTTTTTTAAGATTTTTCAATTCTCTACCAATACCGATAATAACTAGTTTTTTGTTTAATTTATTAAAGGCTTTAATGGCTATGTCGATGTTTTTATATGGTACCAGGCGTGAAACAAGGAGGTAGTAGTCCTTTGGTTTATTATGGTAAAAGTTAGCAGTGTTAACAGGCGGATGGATAATTTTTGAGTCTCGATAATAGTATTTTTTTATTCTTTTTTGAACTGCTTTTGAGATAGCAAGGTATTGATCTGGTCTAGAAGAAGTTATTAAATCAACCTGCTTAAGATATTGTTTTGAAAATTTGAAAACCAATTTTCCGAGATGCGACCATGGGCCTAATCCTGGATGATTTAAATATTGGGTTTTATGTGACCAAAGATACCTGGTGGGGGTAAGACAGTAACAAAGATGAAGGGTTTTCGGATGAGTAATAACGGCTTTAGCTTCAGCACTGGTGATTGAAATAACTAGGTCATAATCACTAAAATCAAAAGATTCAAAGGCTAAGGTGGTTAGAAGTGGATAAAGTTCATGATGAGATTTAGCCAGAGGAAATTTGTTTAAAAATGAAGGATGAATATCAAAGTTGTTGGCCCAAGGAGTTGTTTTTTTATTGTAAACAGCGGTATAAAGCGGGGCTTTGGGAAAAATTTGATGAAAAGCCTTAAGAACTCTTTCGGCTCCGCCAAATTTATTTACCCTATCGTAAACTAAGGCAATTTTCATAAATTTTTATAGTTTGTTTGGCAGTTTTTTCCCAAGAATAAGTAGCAGCATATTGTTTGGCTTTTTTAATTAATTTATTTCTGACAGAAGGTTTTAATTTACTGACATAGTTAATTTTTTTGATTATATCTACCTGATTATTAGGGTTAAAGTAAATAGCATGTTTGCCATATACTTCCGGCATAGAGGCTCTTTTTGAAGCTAAAACCAAGGTTTCTGAAACCATGGCTTCAAGCCCTGGCAAACCAAAACCTTCAAGTAAAGAAGCGGTAATAAAAGCAATAGAATTACTTAAAAGAACTTTTAAGTCTTGATCACTGGTAAAGCCTTTTATTTTAATAAAGCTTTGAGCTTTTTCCTTTCTAATTTGATTTCTAAGGCGGTTATAAAAAATGTCTCTACCTGTAACTATTATTAATTTTAGGTTAGTTTGACTGACCGCTTTAATTAAGGCTATTAGATTTTTGTGTGGATAGGCATTGCCAATGTAAATAAGATAGGGATAATTTGGAGGGATAAAATCCGAGTTTGAAGATTTAAAATGTTTACTATTAGCCGCTTCATAAATGGTGGTGATTTTTTTTGGATTAATTTTATAATGACTTAAGATATCTTTTTTAACCCAATTTGAAGGAGCAATGATAGTTTTTGAGTTGTTGATTGTATGTTTTATGGTAGTGAAATAACCAAGTCTTTTTATCGGATAGGTAAAAATTGACTTAGTGGTGGTATTTAGACCGAACGAATGATGTTTGATTAAATCGTGGATGGTGGCTATAAATGGTTTTTTGTAAAACAAAGGAGCGTTAAAATGAAGAAAATGAACAAGGTCCGGCTTTATTGTGTTTAAAGTTTTACAGACTTCAAATTGTTCTCTTATGGAATAAGGTTTAGCTTTGATTAAGATTGTTTTAAATTTGGTTTTGGGTTTTTTATTTACTAACAGAGTAAATTTAAGGTTCGGAACCTTAAATGACTCAAGGGCGGTGACAAGAGACTTGGTGTAACGTCCAAGACCTGTATGTGACGGTCCCCAGAAGCGGGCATCAATGACTATTTTTTTCATT
>JAYEMX010000004.1:0-20973 GCA_034718535.1 Patescibacteria group bacterium
GATTCCTTAACAGGAGACCCGGCAGAATGCCGAGTCGGGACAGCGAAGCTGGAAGGAGTCTCCTTGCTGGATAGTCCGGCCGAAAAAGACTTTAAGGTCACCACTGGCCATTGAGAACTCGAAAACCAAGTATCAAATGTATCCTCCTCCTGTTTAAAGCTAGTGGCACCACAAGTATCACATTTCTTAGGCCTAGTTTTACTAACCACAAAGCACTGGATAAGGTCGGACCTTTTCTGGAAGGCACTTTTAGTGCCATTTACCTGAACATTAGTGAAGGAAGGTCCGACCTTGGAGGATAGTTTCTTTCCATTTTTACAATACCATACCGGAATTCTAATTCCCCACACTATTTGTCTACTGATATTCCAATCATGTAAATTTTTAAGCCAGTGTTTTAAAATCTTGTCATGTCCGGAGCCATAAATCTTTACCTTTTTCTCCTTTAAAGCTTTTAATGCCAATTTTACCAAAGGCTTAACTTTAATAAAAAATTGAGGTAAGGGTAGTGGTTCAATTGTTCGACCGCACCGGTAACAAACACCGACACTATGAACATAATTTTTATCAATCTTTTCCATCAAACCTTTTTTCTCTAAATCATTTACTACTTTTTTTCGAGCCGAAAACACCGTTAAACCTTGATATTTTCCACAATATTTATTAAGTCGTCCATCAAATCCAATTACTTGTTTAATTTCTAACTTGTGTTTTTTCCCCACTTTAAAATCATTAAAATCATGAGCTGGAGTTATCTTTACCACTCCGGTTCCAAACTCGGGATCAACATAATCATCGCCAATTACCTTAATCTTAAATTTTCCCAACAAGCCCTCGGCTTTAATGGTTTTCCCAATCCATTTTTTATATCTTTTATCATCAGGATGAACCGCTATTGCCGTATCTCCAAATTTTGTCTCGGGTCTGGTTGTAGCCAAAGTAAACGGCCCATACTTCATATAATAAAGTGGCTCTTTTTTTTCAACGTGAACAACTTCTAAATTAGAAAAAGCCGTTCCGCACCTAGTACAATAATTAACCAACCTTTTATCTCTATAAATCAATCCATCCTTATCGAGTTTAATAAAAGTATCCAAAACTTGGCTCACAACATCTTTGTCTAAAGTAAACTTTTTCTTACTCCAATCTGCGCTCGCTCCTAATTTTTTCATCTGATCAATAGCTACTTCAGAATTTTCTTGAACATAATCCCAGATCATTTTATATAAAGTTTTTCGATCATAATCAAATCGAGATTTTCCCTGTTTTTTTAATTTTTTCTCAAATACAAATTGAGTCTCAATTCCAGCATGGTCAGTCCCTGGGAGCCACAAAGAACTAAAACCTTGCATTCTTTTCCACCTAATTAAAATATCTTCAATTGTAATAAACATCGCATGTCCTACATGGAGAGGATCGTTTGCATTTGGCGGTGGCATAATAATTGTAAAAGGTTTGCCGTCTTTGTTTGGCTTAAATGCTCCCGACTTTTCCCATTTTTCATAGATTTTATCTTCATGGTCAGACGCTTTATACTGTTTATCCATATTGTGATTCTATCACAGACAATAACCAAGGTCCGTAAGGACAGTCCTTAATAGGAGACCCGGCAGAATGCCGAGTCGGGACAGCGAAGCTGGAAGGACTGTCCTTAACAGAATATAATAATCTCCCTCAGTAAAAAGGTCCGTTCTTAAAGGTACTCCTTTAAGGCCGGACCTTAACGGAATATAATAAACTTTATGAAAATCTTAGGCATTGATCCCGGCACTGCTAGACTCGGATGGGGTATTATTAAAGACAAATCAGGTCAACAAACAGTCGGGGACTATGGCTGTATAAAAACAAAAAAAACCAAACCCGACGCCAATCGCCTGAAAGACCTTTTTGATCAACTCATTAAGGTTATTAAAACTAATCAACCAAATGCTATTGCCATTGAAGACATTTTTTTCTTTAAAAATCAAAAAACCATCATCAAGGTTAGTCAAGCTAGGGGAGTCATCTTACTTGCCGCAGAAACTTTAAAAATTCCCAATTTTTCCTATTCCCCCCTTCAAATAAAAATGGCGGTAACCGGTTATGGTCGAGCCGATAAAAATCAAGTTCAGCAAATGGTCAAAACAATCTTAAAGCTTAAAACTATTCCCAAACCCGACGATACTGCCGACGCCCTCGCTGTTGCCCTTACCCACTCTTTCACTAGAAAGCTTAAGGAAAAGGTCCGTTCTTAAAGGTACTCCTTTAAGGCCGCCTGCCCGCCCTTTGGCTGGGGACCCTTGAGGACTCAAACTGGAAGGACAGTCCTTAACGGGATATAATAAATTTATGATTGGACAACTTACCGGAAAACCAATTTCTCAAAATGAAAACTATCTGATCTTAGATGTCAGGGGAGTCGGCTACAAAATTTTTACTCCCCCCACTTTTCATCAACAAATCCTTAAACTAGATAAAGCTACTTTATTTACTCATACTCATGTTCGCGATGATACTCTGGATCTTTATGGTTTCAAAAATTTGGAAAATCTAAAGCTATTTCAACTATTGATTAACATCTCCGGTATTGGCCCTAAAACAGCTATTACTTTAATGGATAAAGGCGCCAAAAGTATTTCATCCGCCGTATCTAAAGCCGATGTAGATTTTTTTACCTCTATTCCTCGTCTCGGCAAAAAAAATGCTCAAAAAATTATTATTGAGCTAAAACCCAAACTCGGAAGCCTTAAAGAGCTTAATTTAATGGGGGACTCTCCCAAAACCAAAGAAATTATTAACGCTTTAGTTGGCCTTGGTTTTACCAAAAAACAAGCCTCTAATGCCTTAAAACAAATTAAAAAACCCAATGATTCCATTGAAGATCAAATTAAAAAAGCTATCAAATATCTTGGCCAAAAATGACCAAATCAACCAAAAGGGATAGTCCCTCCACTCAAGAGACCGCCTTCAAAAATTTAAGAGCAGATTCCTGGAATCAATTTATCGGTCAAGCCACTATCAAAAAAGCTCTCACCATTGCCCTGTCCGCCGCTAAAAAAAGAAAAGAAGCCTCAGAACATATTTTGCTCTATGGACCTCCCGGTCTTGGTAAAACTACCCTGGCTCATATTATTGCTAAAGAAATGAAAGTTAATATTCGTGCTTCAAGTGGTCCGGCCATAGAAAGAGCTGGTGACTTAGCTTCAATTCTCACCAATCTCGAAGATGGCGACATTTTTTTTGTAGATGAAATTCACCGACTTAGTAAAATAGTTGAAGAAACTCTTTATCCTGCCATGGAAGACTATCATCTTGATATTGTTGTTGGTCAAGGCCCATCTGCTAGAACTTTAAGACTTGATTTACCCAAATTTACTTTAATCGGTGCTACTACCAGAATTGGACTTATTGCCGCTCCATTAAGAGATCGCTTTGGCATTACTCACAGATTTACTTTTTACCAACCAAACAACTTAGTTCTTATTCTTAAAAACGCCGCTAAAAAACTTAAAATATCTATTAATCATCAAGTGGCTAAAAAACTAGCCCTACGCTCTCGCGGTACCCCCAGAATTGCCCTAAAACTTTTAAAAAGATGTCGTGACATGGCTCAAATTAAAGGCCAATCGGCCATTACCGAAAACGTTTTAAAAGAGTCCTTAGAGCTTCTAGAGGTTGATGAGATGGGTCTTGATGCCAATGATCAAAGGCTGTTAAAAGCCTTAATTAACCAACATCAAGGAGGACCAGTTGGGATTAATACTCTTGCCGCTACCATTGCCGAAGAAAAAGATACTCTGGAAGAAGTTATCGAACCTTATCTTCTTCAAATAGGGTTTTTAAAACGCACCTCAAAAGGCAGAGTCGCCACCAAAAAAGCTTTTACTCACTTTAATAAAACCCCACCTAAAAATATTAATTAATAATTAGGTTGATATATCAATCTAATTGTTCTTCTTTTAATTTAAATATCAATCCAAATTGATCTTCTTTAAGTATCTCAAACCGCTCATCAACCCTAACTTGTTTAATTAAAGCGGAAAAATAATTTTTACCGATATATCCGTAGTTTACTCCAAAACTTTCTTTTAATACTTTATAAGGATCTTTTATTTGGCCAAAAGCTATTGCTCTATATAGTTTATAAACTTCCTCATTTTTATGCCACATATAAACCGGATCCATAGTCACAAAATAATCATTTTTTGGATTAATCCCGATAAAATATTGTGAATCAGACCAATTTGCATGAAAGATCAACTCGTCATCGGGCACATGGATTTTTAACCACTCACCCATGCTTTCATAATGTTTATTAATTATAGTTATCCCCCTTGCTGTAGCCACTGTTCTGGAAAAACCGCTAAATAATAACCAAAAAACCAAACCTACTCCAATCACCATAATTAAATTAATTGACCTCTCGATTTTTTTTAAAAACTTTTTAAAACCACGACTTTTTTGCCAATCGCTTATAAACATTCCTAAAGTTAAAATCAAAAAAGGATAACCATGACTAATATATCTTTTAGACAACATTCCCATAATTATAAAAACACTACTTAATAAAAACATTATCTGTGTCTGTTTTTTGGTTTTAGGTCTTTCCATTAATACCACCAAGACCATAAACAACAAACCTAAAACTATCAGTGGATATTTTTTAAAATAATCTAAAGTTGTCATTGGAAAAAACTCGGCCCCCAATTCTAATACCCCCCAACGAGTGGCAAAAAAGGGCACCAATATGCCATTTAAATAAAAATAAAAAAAGTTATTTGGCAAATTAGGGTGTAAAATAAAGCCACCCAAAACCCCTGCTCCCGCCCAAAAAACACCTTGCCAATTTGCTCTTTTTTTAAACATCCATCGGAAAAATGAAATAATAATTCCATATCCAACTACAATTAAAGCCGTAATATGCATCATCGAGTAAATTAAAGAAACACCAAAAACTTTCTTATTCTTTTTTTGAATTAAAAAATGAGCTACCCACAAACCCAGAGTAATTCCCAAAATCATCGGTCTGGGCCGGGACAAAGTTTGAAGAAAATGACTTGATAAAAATGGAGCTAAACCCACCACAATTAAACCGGCACTAGTTACATAATAACTGGCAATTATAAGTAAACTAATATAAAAAACTCCTCCAAACAAAAAAGCTGCCCACTTGGCTCCTACAAAAATATTACTAAAACAAGTAAATGGAACTAAAAGTAAATGATATAACCAATCTTTATTTGAAAATCTATCTGCAAAATAAGAAAATCGAGCTTGAGGCAAAGTCTTTATAAACCCACTATTTTTAAATATTTCCGCCAGCCTTATATGATAATAACCGTCTGCCCCCCAAATATTTGGAGTTAACCATTGAACTATCAATAATCCCAACAACCCCACCCCAATTATAATTACAAGGTTCAAACCCCTAAGATTAAGGTCCGTAAGGTTGAACCCTTTCCGTGAAGTTAAAGGTGACTCCTTAACAGTAAGATTAAGGTCCGTTCTTGAAGGTACTCCTTTAAGGCCGGACCTTTGAGGACTCAATTTTTTCTTCATCATATCCCTCTCAAGTAAACCGCTTGCCATGGTTTATAATTTGAATAAAAAGTTTTTTCTTGTAAAACCTCTCCATTGCGAACCACCTTCCAGTCAAAGGCGGCTTTTGCCCCCCAAGCCGCCCAATCCACCTGTTCAACCGTACCAGGAGCAAGTGATGGCGTATCTTCATATTTAGGTTCTGGAGGGGGGGTTTGATCCCAAACCCTAGCATTGCTTATAGTTGCTATTCTTCCATCATTAGTTCCATAAATCTCAAACTTTAAATAATTGCTAACAGTATTTACTTTTGATTGGATCAAAATATGAGCAGGAGTATCATTTTTAAATTTTAAATCAGTGCTCGGTGAATAAATAGTTGCATCAATTCCTGCCGGCGAACCTTGTTCATAATAACTGACTCTATAAGCATGAGGATGTCTTTCTATGATTGCTAGGCCCGCATTAAGCGCCGATCTAAATAAAGTGGTTGAATCTTGACAAACTCCACCTCCATCACCTAAAACAGTTCTCCCTTCTTTTATAATATAAGCACTTTGATATCCGGTTTCTCTTGAAATATCTCCAACACTATTATTAAACGAAAAAATTTCATTGGGTTTTATTAAAATTCCATCTAATTTATATGCCGTTAAAGCCACATTATGTTTTCTGGAAGGAATTGAACCGTGAAAAGTTGATTCACCTTTTCCCAATAATTCATCAATTCCAAGGTCATTAATTTCTTTAATTGAGACCTTGGGTTTTGTTTTTTCTATTACCAACTCAATTACGACTTTATTATCGTTTATTCCTTTTAATTCATTAATCACTTTTTTTTGTGATTCTTTTTTATTAAGTTTAAGACCATCAAGTGCTGGCTTAAATTCAACCACCCTTCCCTTTTCAAATCTAAATACTGCATCTTGAGGTTCCCGATTAATTTCTTGACCCATCAAAGTCAATAATTCTCCAACTTTATTTTCATTAAACCCACCTTCAAAATTAACCAAATTAAGCAAATCTTGACCGGTAATATTTTTTTTACCTATATCATAATTTAAAACCACCAACTTATCTTTTAAAATCTCCCCACGTTTTTGAGTTAACGCCAAATCATTGGTACTAACTCTCACTTCAACCAACTTAACGCTTATCTCAATTTTAGAAAAATCCAAACTAGCCAACTTACTATAAACATCATTCAATAATTTTTCTCTATCAACTACCCGACCGCTTTTACCGGGAACCACCATTACTTGGTTTTCTTCAGTTATAAACAGTGAGTAATAAACAGGCGGTTCAGATATTTGAGAAATTAATAAATCAACTTGTTTCTCCAATAATTTTTCGTTTAATTTATATGAAAAACTTAAAACCTTTTTATCAAACCACAACCTCCATCTAGATTTTAGATTATTGATAAAGTTTTTATCCCTTCCTAGTAAATAAGCTTTTTCTGCTGTTAACTTAGGATTATAACTTAATCCACTTACTTCAATTGTAAAATTTTGATTGCCAAATCCGGCTTCTAAAATTGGCGTTTCTTTAGGAATCATTTTTACTAAAATCCTTTTAGCTTCATCAATACTTAAATTAGATAAGTTATTTTGGCCAACAAATACAAAAGGATAAATCTTTTGTGTATATGAAAAACCATATAGCCCCATGATTCCAATTAGGCCTGTTAAAACTCCCAAAAATATGACTAAACCTTGTTTATATATGTTGCTTATCATAAGAGCTCTTTGTTAAGATAATAACATACCTATGAACAATCCAAATAAACCACCTTCAACCACTCAACCCACTACTCCTGTTTCTCCACCATTTCCCATTTCTCCACCTCAAACCACAGATAATTCTTCTCCTCCTCCATTGCCTATTTCAGAATCACCTCCGCCACCTAAACCCGAAGTCGGAGAACCCGCTAAAGTAACAGACCCTATTTTTAAAAGAATTATACCTATCTTAATCGGCCTTGGAGTTATGATTATATTATTTCTTTTAATTACTAAAGTAATTATTCCAAAATTTTCTAAACCAAAAGAACCGGAAATAATTTCTTTAAAATATTGGGGCCTTTGGGAACCGGAAACTATTATTTCTCAAATAATCAGTGACTACCAAGCAAAAAACCCAAATATCAATATTCAATATATTAAGCAATCTCACCAAGATTATCGAGAAAGACTTCAGTCTGCCTTAGCCAAAGGCGATGGTCCGGATATTTTTAGATACCACAATACTTGGCTTCCAATGCTAAAGTCTGATCTTTCTCCTATCCCTGATACTATTTATTCAAATAATGAATTTAACTCCACTTTTTATCCGGTAGTTAAAAAAGATGTTTTTTCCGGTGGTCGTTACTACGGGATTCCCCTCGAATTTGATACCCTGGCTCTTTATATTAATCAAGATATTTTTACTACTATGCCTGATTTAAAAATACCCACTACCTGGAATAATCTTCGTCAAACTGCCTTTAAACTTCGGCAATACGACAAAACAGCTAAAAAATTAATTCGAGGGGGAGTTGCTTTAGGCACTACTAGCAATGTAGACAATTTTTCAGACATACTAGGTTTAATGATTCTTCAAAACGGAGGCGATCCCGGTCAACCGGACTCCGAGGCAGTTATTTCTGCCATGAAGTTTTATACTCTTTTTGCCACTCAAGATAAAAGTTGGGACACTACTTTACCGGCCTCAACTTACTCCTTTGCTACCGGAAAAGTAGCTATGTTTATTGCCCCTTCTTGGAGGGCTTTGGAAGTAAAAGCCATTAATCCCAATCTTAATTTTAAACTTTATCCCGCTCCTCAGCTTCCTGGTACCAATATTTCTTGGGCCACCTATTGGATTGAAGGTGTTTCTAAAAACTCCACTCAATCCCTAGCCGCTTGGGAATTTTTAAAATATTTAAGCAGTAAACAAGTTTTGGCCAAAATGTATTCCATATCTTCTCAAACCAGACTTTTTGGTGAACCATTTAGCCGTCAAGATATGGCTTCAAATCTTCAAGCTGACCCTTACCTTGGAGCTATTTTATCTCAAGCCATTTCATCCCAGTCTTGGCCTTTAGCCTCAAGAACTTTTGACAATGGCCTTAATGATAAATTAATAAAATACTACGAAGATGCTATTAACTCTTACTTAAAACAAGATCAAGAAAAAATTATTATTCAAAATCTTACCGATGGAGTAACCCAAGTTCTATCTCAATACGGCCTTTCAAAGTAATATGGCTTTAAAAGCCATCATTTACGCTGATATTTTCAACTACCCTTTAACTAAAAAAGAAATAAATAAGTGGTTGATTCAAGGACAGTCCTTAACAGGAGACCTGGCCGAAGGCCAAGTCGGGACAGCGAAGCTGGAAGGACTGTCCTTGATGGGAAAAACCAAATCCTATTATCATCTCCCCAATCGTTCCAACATTATTTCTCTTCGACAAAAACGCTATCGCTTTAGTCAATTAAAGTTAAAAAAAGCCAAAAAAATAACTAAAATTTTAAGCTTTATCCCCTCTATCGAATTAATTGCCCTTACCGGAGCCCTGGCCATGAATAATTCAGATAAAAACGACGACATTGATTTAATGATAGTTACCAAAACCAACAGTCTTTGGCTAACGCGCTTACTTACTATTTTTATTCTCGAGCTTTTAAGATCTCGCCGCCGCCCTCCAAATCAAGGACAGTCCTTAACAGGAGACCAAACTTCCAAGCCTCGTTGGTTCGGAACTTGGGAAAAAGGACAGTCCTTAACAGGAGACCTGGCCAAAGGCCAAGTCGGGACGGCGAAGCCGGAAGGACTGTCCTTGATGAATTCCGACAAAATCTGCCTCAATCTTTGGTTAGACAAATCAGCTTTGGCCATCTCAAAATCTCGCCATAATCTTTATACCGCCCATGAAGTTTGTCAAATAAAACCTTTATATAATAAAAATAAAACCTACGAACGATTTTTATCTCTAAACTCTTGGGTTAAAAACTTTTTACCTAATGCCCTGGGAAATGCTTTTCAAGGGCAGCCCTTAACAGGAGACCTGTCAAAAAGGTCCGTTCTTGAAGGTACTCCTTTAAGGCCGCCCGCCCGCCCTTTGGCTGGGGACCTTAAAGGACTCGAGTCCGTACCCGGACCCGAAAATATTAAACCTTCTATATTGAACCTCCTCAACCTCCTCGCCTTCAAACTTCAATATGCCTACATGAAATCAAAAATCACCAACGAAAAAGTCTCTCTCCACTCAGCTTTTTTTCACCCCCGCCCCACTGGCAAAACTATTTTAAAAAAATATAAAGATAAAATAAGGACAGCAAGGACAGTCCTTAACAGAGATTAAGGTCCGTAAGGTTGAACCCTTTCCGGAAACCCCGCGTCTGCGGGGTATTTACCCGAGTGTTAACGAGGGAGGGTTCAACCTTAATGGAAGGACTCGAGTTTGTATTCAAACCCGAAAAAAATGTAAAATAGAAACATGACCACCGTCCTCGTCACCGGCTGTTTTGATGTTTTACACCAAGAACACAAAAAATTTCTTAAAGCCGCCAAAAAACAAGGAGATATTTTGTTAGTCGGTCTGGAAACCGACGATCGCATCAGAAAACTTAAAAACAGGGACCACCCCTGCAATCTATTAAACACAAGAATTAAAAACTTAAAAAAATGGGGGATTGCCGACAAAATATTTTCTTTACCGGAAAAATTTGACCTACCCAAACACCATCGCGCTTTAATTAATCAAATTAAACCGGATATCCTGGCTGTCTCTTCCCACACTCCCAACCTCCCCACTAAACGCCACCTCATGCGCTCCATTGGTGGTATTATCAAAGTAGTCTTACCCCACAACCCCAAAATCTCCACCACCAAAATAATTCAAGGTTCCGAACCTTAAATATTTGAGAAGCTTAGTTAGAAATTCTATAATATAGAAAGTTAGAAATTACTAAAACTATTATGCAAATAACTAATTATCAAGACTTTGCCAAACTTCAATCTAAGGGTTTAATTACCATTCCTAAGAAATTTCGTCAAAGTCTTAAATTTCAAGAAAATCAACTCTTAAAATTACGGCAAGATAAGGGTAGGCTAATTATTGAACCGGTTCGTATTTTACCTTACCCTGTTCGAAGTTACTCTAAACAAAATATAAATCAATTTATTAAACTTGATGCCCAAGATTAAAAAAAACTTAAAACCAAAAATCTTCTTTAACGCTTCAGTTATACTGTCTGGCTTACATTCTCCAAAAGAACTAATCATAAAACTCCCCACTATTTAAGGTTCCGAACCTTAAATGTTAAAATAAAATTTATGATAAAACCCAAAATTACTTTTAAAAAAGCTCTCCCCAAAGATTGGGAAATTATCCAAAAACTTAATCATCAGATTTTTCAAGATAATTCACAATACGATAAATACGAAGATGTAAATTGGCCATTTTCTAAAAATGGAATTAATTATTTCAAAAAAGTCACCTCCAATAAAAATTATTATTGTTTAATTATTTATGATGATGATAAACCGATTGGTTATTTAGCCGGAGTTGAAAAAAAGTTTGGCTATCGAACTAATAAAACCGCTGAAATTGAAAACATGGGTATATCCCCACAATATCGTTCTCAAGGGCTTGGAACAAAACTAATTAATAAATTTAGACAATGGTGTAAGCAAAAAAACTTCACTCATATCTATGTTAACTCTTACTACAAAAACAAAAAAGCCATCAATTTTTATAAAAACCAAGGACTCAAGCCCATTGACATATCCCTCGAAGGAAAAGTTTCAACCTTCAAGGACTGACCCTGAAGGTAAAAAAACTTACCATTATAGTGTTAAGATTAATTAACAACCTATGAAACTTCTTAATCCATCGGGAGAAAAAATCGACTTTATCGTTGAAGGTAAAAAGGATTCCGATAAAACTTTAGTTTTAGTTCACGGCTTTGGCGTTGATAAAAACGAAAGCTTTAATCTTTTTGTAGATTTCTCTGAAGTTTTAGGGCAACACTTTCGCATTATCCGTTTTGACTTTACCGGTTATGGAGAATCAGAAGGCAAACAAGTTGATGTTAATCTTCAAAAACACACTCACGACCTCAAGACAATTATCGATTATGTCAAAAAAACTTTCCCTGGAAAAATCTATCTTTATGCTCACTCCCTAGGCTCTTTTATTACCGCTATGTTAAACCCCAATGGAATTGATAAAATTATTTTTGGAGCTCCACCAAGCAATCCTTGTGATATAGCCAAAGTGTTTAAGGCTCGCATTAAAGCAAAAGGAGGGAAGTACAACCCACAAGGTATTTCTATTTATCCTCGTACTCTTTATGGTATTCAGAAACTTGGCCCTTCTTTTTGGAAAGTAATCAAAAACTTTGATGAACATCAAGCCATAACTAATCTAACCCAAAAAACCAACCTTTTAATCTTAAAGCCAATGCAGGATGATATTGCCGGCAATAATAACTACGAACACTACAAAGAAATAAAAAATCTTACTTACCAAGAAATAAACGGCAACCACTCTTTCACCAAACCAGAAGACAGACAAGTATTAATCAAAAAAATAAAACAATTTTTGCTTGACAGGTAATTACTAATGTTATAACATGGTTATAACTATGAATCAAAAAGTAATTAAAATTGGCAACTCCAAAGGAGTTACTCTTAATCAACAATATTTAAAACAAATGGGCCTTTCTGCTGGAGACATAATTAAAACCCAGTACTATCCTGAAACTAAAATGATTACTATTTCTCTTCCACAAGATCAGCAATCCTCGGTTTTTGATAAACAGGTATTATCAAAACTTAAATCCCTAAAAAAGAGATACGGCAAACTTTATCAAAAACTAGCCGAACAAAGTGAAAAGACTATCTCCTAAACAAATTCTCTTAATTCACGATGAGCTAATTGAACAATATGGTGGTTCGCATGGCATTAGAGACGAAAACTTGCTCGAATCAGCCATTTATCAACCATTTGCTTCTTATGGTGGAATTGATTTATATCCCACTATTTTTGATAAAACCGCTGCCCTATTAAGATCAATTATTAACAATCATCCATTTATAGATGGAAACAAAAGAACAGCCATTGCCTCAGTTCAAATTATTCTAGAAGAATCAGGATTTATTTTTAATGCATCAGTTAATTTAACTTACAAATTTTTAAACCAAGTAGCCAGTCAAAACTTATCTATCAAAAAAATTGTTAGTTGGTTAAAAAATAAAACAATTCCTGCTTGACAAAGTTTTTTAAATCCCATACACTAGCACTTGCTATCAATGAGTGATAGCATATTTTGTTAATTATTATAAGAAAATTATAAGGAGGCCAAATGGCAAATCTCAATCTTCAACCCACAGCCGGCTATATTTTAGTCGAGCCTGTAAAGGTTAAAAAACAAACCGCTTCAGGAATTTATTTACCCGACTCTCACGACGAAAAACCTCAACAAGCTAAAGTGTTAGCTGTTGGACCAAAAGAAGTTACCGATTCGGGAACTAACCGCCCCGCCCCCTGTAAAAAAGGTGATAGTATTATCTACAAAAAATGGGGTGGAAACGAAGTTAAGCTCGGTATCACCAATAAAGATGAAGTTCTTTTTATTGAATTTAAAGATGTATTAGCTATTGTTAAATAAAGGAGAAATATGGCAAAACAATTAATTTTTTCAGAAGAAGCTCGACAAAAACTCTTAAACGGAGTTAATATTTTGAGCAAAGCCGTGGTTACAACTTTAGGCCCTAAAGGCAGAAATGTTGCTTTAGATAAATCTTTTGGTGGCCCAACTATTGTTCACGATGGGGTTACTGTAGCCAAAGAAATTGAACTTGAAGATAAATTTGAAAACATGGGCGCTCAGCTTATTAAAGAAGCTGCCTCCAAAACCAATGATGTTGCCGGAGATGGAACTACCACCAGCACTTTACTTGCTCAAGCCATTGTTTCTAAGGGTTTAAAAAATGTTACTGCTGGTGCCAACCCTATGCTTATCAAAAAAGGCATAGATAAAGGGGTTAAAGCCATTGTTAAAGAAATCAAAAAAATTAGCAAACCAGTTAAGGGAGATCAAGAAATAACCCAAGTGGCTACTATTTCTTCAGCCAGTGAAAACATTGGTAGTAAAATTGCCGAAGCTCTAAAAATGGCTGGTCGGGATGGCGTAGTCGAAGTTGAAGAATCCAAGGGTTTTGAAATGTCTATTGATCACAAAGAAGGCATGGAGTTTGATAAAGGCTATGCTTCTCCTTACTTTGTTACTAATTCTGACAAAATGGAATCAGAGATTAAAGACCCCCTTATTCTTATCACTGACCTAAAAGTAACCGCTATTGCCGATCTTTTACCGTTTTTGGAATCAGCCGTAAAAGTTACCAAAAACATTGTTATTATTGCTGATGACATTGAAGGCGAAGCTTTGGCCACTTTAGTGGTTAATAAACTTCGAGGTGCTTTTAATCTTCTTGCTATTAAAGCTCCAGGCTTTGGTGACAGAAGAAAAGCTATGTTGGAAGACATTGCTATTTTAACTGGTGCTTCTGTAATTTCAGAAGATACCGGCAGAAAGCTGGATTCGGTTACCGTCGAAGACTGTGGTAAAGCAGAAAAAGTTTGGGCAGGTAAAGAAGCCACCAGAATTATTGGTGGAAAAGGCGATAAAAAATCTATTAATGCCAGAATTGCTTCCATTAAACGGAAGATGGATAGCACTGATTCTGAGTTTGATAAAGAAAAACTTCAAGAAAGATTGGCTAAACTAGCCGGTGGAGTTGCCATTATTAACGTTGGCGCAGCCACAGAAGTTGAACTTAAAGAAACTCAAGAAAGAGTTAAAGATGCCGTTGAAGCTACCAAAGCCGCTATTGAAGAAGGTATTGTTCCAGGTGGCGGTGTTACTTTACTTAGAACCATTAAAGTTCTTGATCAAGTTAAAACCAATAACGAAGATGAGAAAATTGGTCTAGATATTTTAAGATTTGCCCTTCAACAACCAGTACGGTTGTTGGCTGAAAATTCCGGTGCCGATGCCGGTTGGGTAGTTAAGAAAGTTGAACAAGGCAAAAAAGACTTTGGTTTTAACTCTTTAACCATGGAGTTTGGTTATATGTTAGAACAAGGAATTTTAGATCCGGCTAAAGTTACTAGAACGGCACTTCAAAACGCCGCTTCAGTAGCCAGCATGATCTTAACCACAGAGTGTTTAGTTACAGAGCTTCCTAAAAAGGAAGATAATGCTCCAGCAGCCATGCCAATGGGTGGCGGTATGCCTCAAATGGGCGGCATGGGCATGTAAAACCCACCTGACAGGGTCTGACCCTGTCACTATAATAATGCTTAATTTTAAAAAATATCAACAATATTTTATTGGAACTATTGTTTCTATAACCCTATTCATTTTAAGTTTCGCTATTTTAGCTATTTCTCTTTTTTCTGCCAATCGTCAACAAGCCAGTCAAATCAACCAACTTACTTTACCAGAGCTAATCTCCCCGCCTCAAAATTAGGCAAAATCTTTAAAGGATTAATTGCTTTCCCATTTTCATAAACCTCTAAATGCAAATGTGGTCCAGTTGTCCATCCGGTCATACCCACTGTTCCGATTACTTGACCTCGTCCAACCATTTCTCCCTCAATCACCCTTATATCTTTTAAGTGAGCATATCGAGAAACCAACCTATCATCATGTTTAACTACAATTGTAGTACCCCAACCCAATTTTCCAAACCTTGCTTCAATAACTACTCCGGCCGCAATCGGTCTAATTTCTGTTCCTATCGGAGACAAAACATCAATTGCTCTATGAAAAGCATGATACCCTTGACCTATTACTCCTTCAAAGGGTTTTTGTAGAACCGTTTTTGTTGAAATCTTTGTTTTGGGAGTAGATATTAAAGTCGGCTCATTAGTCATCTCAATATTAGCCGCTAAAATATTCCCCATTAACCCAAAAAACACAATTATCACTGTTAATCCTACTCCAACAAATTTTCTTATTTTTTTATTTTCAAAGGCTTGTTTAAAAAATTTAGACACCAAACTACCACCCGGTCGTCCGGGTTTTCGTTTTGGCACAAAAACCCTAAACACTTGATAGGGGAAGGTAATAGCGGTTAACAACATTGACCAAAAAGTCAAAACTATATAACTTGCTAAAAGTTTTGAAAACAAATTTAGATTTCGTTTCATATTATGGTTTTAGATTCAGCCATAAAAAAATCCTCGCGTTTTTTGCAAGGACAATCATTACTATACCACAACAACCTATAATGTCAATAAAATGAGGCCTAGGTCGGAATCGAACCGACTCATAGCTGTTTTGCAGACAGCCGCGTTTCCATTTCGCCACTAGGCCGTGAACCTTATTCTACCAAAATTTGTCAAAATTGTTTTACTTTGATAAAATCTTCTTGAAATGAAATCAGTATTAAAATATTTTTTCCTTATCACTTTTTCCTTTTTGTTGGCCGGTTGTTCTATTTTGCCTAGTGGCAAAAAAGCCGCTCTCTCTATTGAAACTACTCCCAATGCCACTGTTTTTCTGGATGGTGAACATTTAGGCCAAACTCCTATTCACAACGAAAAATTAAAAGCAGGCCAGTACGTTTTAAAAATAGTTCCGGAATCTACTGGCCAAGCTTTAAACCCATGGGAGGGTAGAATTACTTTAAGCTCAAATATCTTAACTGTTGTCAAAAGAGAATTGGGGTTAACTGCTGATACTTCTTCTGGAGAAATTTTATCTTTTGAACCATTAGCCGACAAGAATGCCACTTCTATTTCTGTAATTACTAATCCGGATGGAGCTGTAATTAATTTAGATGGAGAACCTCAGGGTTATGCCCCTCTTTCAATAGATAATATATCTCAAGGCGAACATGTCTTAGTTATTACTTCAACTGGATTTAACCAAAAAACTATCAAAGCTAAAGCAGTTAAAGGCAACAAACTTATTGCCTCAATTCAATTATCAAGAGAAGAATTAGCCTATATTCCGGAAAAAGATACTAACAAAGAAGCCACTCCCTCGGCGACTCCCAAATCTTCTCCCAAGGCGACTCCCAAATCTTCTCCCAAAGCTACCCTCACAGAACTTAATAAACCATATGTTGAAATTACATCAGAAGTGGGCTGGGCAAGAGTTAGACAAGAATCAAATACTGCATCCGATGAACTTGGCAAAGTTGATTTAGGAGAAAAATTTAACCTTTTAGAAACAACCACAACGGGAAACTATGATTGGTATAAAATTGAGTATAAAACCGATGAAAAAGGTTGGATTCGTGAAGATCTGGCTAAAATTTTTGAATAAACCTTGCCCCTCTAGTTTTTTGTGGGATTATCACAATCCATATAAAATTCCCACTACCATTAATCCCCAAATTAATACTGTTATAAGCATTGGTTTATCACCTGTTAATACCTTGGCTGGTGACTCTCCTTCATTTTGTTCATAAATTAAATGCAAATACCTCATTACCCCATAAATTACCAAAGGTACTGTTATCATTAACCACTTTTCTGACCTAAAAGTTCTTGGTAAATCAGCCAAAAGAGTCAAAGCTCTACCCGAAAACGAAAAACTGGGAAACATAAAAGTAAATAAAGCATAAGTTAACCAAGTGGTATTGGCAAACATTGAAGTATAAATATCCAATAATTTTTCCGGATATCTTCCTAATACCTTTCTACTTCCGGTTTTTCCTTGAAGTAAAGTTAATTCACTTCTTCTTTTTCCAATAGCCAAAAAAAGTGAAAAAGAAATAATACAAAGCAACAACCATACATTAATATGAGCCCCAATAATCATAGCTCCGGCATATACTCGTAAAATAAAGCCAAGGGAAATAATCATCACGTCAAAAATTGGCTTATGTTTTAAAAAATTAGTGTAAATAACTTGCAAAATTAAGTAAGCCAGCATTGCTAAAAACAAAAAAAATGACAACAACCAACCAAGAACAAAACTTACAAAAAATCCACTCAAGCAAGCAAACAAAGCCACTTCAATCGGCAATTGACCGGAAGCAATTGGCCTTTTCTTTTTAAAAGGGTGTTTTTTATCGGACTCAAGATCAATAATGTCGTTTAAAATATAAACACTTGAAGTTAATATCGAAAATATTACCACCGCCAAACTAACCGTAAAAAATTTATCAAAATAAAACAACCACCCAGAAAATACCAAGCCTGTGTATAAACTAAAATTCTTTAAGACTTGTCTTGGTCTGATTTCTTTAAAGAGTAAGAATAATTGCTTAACCATATGAGCAAGACTCCAACTAAAATTGCTAACAGCACGATTGTATACATTTTTTGTTGAGCATTCAAACTTAAAGCCAAAAAACCTAGAAAACCAGACACCAACCAATAAAACAAAGCCACCCGTCTTTTTCCCCAACCAAGGTCCATCAATTTATGGTGTAAATGTCCTCGATCACCCCAAAAAGGGGATTTACCATGCAAAATCCGCCTAAAAATACTATATAAAGCATCCATCATTGGAATTCCCAATACCAAAATAGCCGTGGCTACTTTAGCGCCAGATAAAATTGATAACACTGCCAAAAAATATCCGGCTAAAGTTCCACCTCCATATCCCGGCATAATCTTTTGAGGATAAAAATTAAATAACAACAAACCAAGATAGCTAGCCGCTACAATAAAAGCCAAAATAATTACTGGCCATTGGGTTACATCATCAACAAATTTTAAACTAAGCAATCCAATTACACTGGCTGCTACTACTACAATCCCGGGCAGTTGTCCGTCAAGGCCTTTGGACCAATTTACAAAATTCATTGATCCTACAATCCAAAATAAGGCCATTAAGTCTGCAAAAACCCAAATAGTTCTAACTTTACCAAACAAAAAAATAGGAATTTGAGGTTGACTTAAATTAATTACTGACCCTGGCAAAAATGGATTACTAATATAAGGAACCCCAACTCCAAAGCCCACTACCGTTAATGCTGCCAAAAATCCAAAACCTAATCTAAGATAAGGATTTAAATTTTTAACATCATCCCAAATTCCAACTATAGCTAACAAGCCCCCTCCCAACAATATTCCAATCAAATGCTTATCTATTGGTAAAAACATCAAACTACTGATTAATATCACCAAAAAAACAGCAATCCCACCACCCCTTGGGACAGGATATTTATGAATTACCTTTGGGTGACTCTGTTTTTTAGGATCATCCATCCATCCAAGTTTTTTATAAATTAAAATTATTATTGGAATAATTGCCACCGACAGAAAAAACCCAAAACTTAAAACTTTAATTAATTGAAGTAAATTCATTTATATTACCAAGCTCACTATTTTAACTAATGATATTAAATTCATTAATGAAACCAGACTCTCAATCCAAATTAATAATTGAGCCAAAAGCTTATCCTTATCCAAAATCTGCTCGGCCCACCTTATACAAACTACCTGAACTATCAAACTAAAAACAGGCACCAGCAACAAAACCCAAACAGAAACCAATTGACTGTTTCCATATGGTTTACTAAAGAACAATGGCACTTCCGGAGGTAATTTCAACCAATACCAGGCTAATATTACTAAGCTTAAACCTAAAGACACAAAACCAATTCTCATTCCCAACCTTGAAACAGAATCAAGAGCTAAACTATCAATTTGAATTTTTATCAATCCAAGGCTTGGCTTTTTCATATTTAATTCGCATTAACTCGACGATATATTAAAGCTTGATCAATCTTTTCTATCAACACATAGTCGGTTGCCAATCTAGTCTTCAATTCAGGAAACAACCTTTTTTCATATTCCATTACTACCACTATTTTAGGTTTATGTTTATCAAAAGCCAATATAGTTTCATCAAATCCATTAAAATCAACCACATGGTAGGCTACCGTATAACGACCAATAGGTAGTCTATTTGATAAAGGATATATCCCGGGTTCATCACCCCAAATAAATAACCGATCGGATTCCAGTGTAGTTGTCATAATTAATTCAGCCACCCTATAAGTTTGAGATACCCTCCAATCAAAATAATTTCTATATTCCTCAAGACTCTTTTTTCCTAATCTATAATCAATATAGTTTTTATAATAAGGTAAAATCGGATAATGCCAAAAACCTATTTGATAGTAATAAAAACCCGACACTATTATCAACCCTAAAACAACAGACTTTATCACCCTTTCTTTCTTAAATAAAAAATAACTTATCAAAATAGCTAAAGGTATAATCGGCTGAATCAAATAGTGGGGGTAGGGCCTTTCGGATAAAAGTGCTCCAAATAAGCCAAATAAAAACCAAACCACACTAAAATTTAATCCAGATGATAATTTAAATTTTTTAGAAATTCCCCAAAACCCCGATACTGCAGCCAAAAGTAATCCTGCCCTTATTATTATCCCGCTTTGTGTAGCAAGCCCACCACTTGAATGTTCGCCCGTACTCCATGAGGCTAAATAACCGATATTTTGCATCAAAGCTGATCTCAAGTATCTTTCCCCGGCTCCAACCCAAGTATAATAAGCTACACTAATCAACACCGGCAATAAAAATCCTATCAATATCAACCACAATCGCTTATTTTTGAATACTTCAACAAACTCTTTAAAGGATTTGCTTTCAAACCACCATAACCATATTATTACCGCCATAAAATCAAACAGTGCCGGTACCTTTAACAAAAAACCCATTGAGAATAACAAACCAGCTCCAAACCATCTTTTTAATTTTTGATCTTTAATTTTTCTCCTTGTCCCGAGTGAAGTCGAGGGATTTGTTTCTTTAAAAATTATCAAAGACCCCCATACTACCGGCAACACAATAAAAATTTCCGCGTTAGCAATATTTCCTTCCGTTAAAGTTGTTAAAATTATCATTAAGAAAGTAGACAAATACCAAGCCTTAGAATTTTTTGGAAAAAACACCTGCATTAATTTAAAAAACAATACCAGTGTCACCGAAAACCAAACCATTAACATCAATCTAAAATAAAAAACATTTCCCGCCAAAGCCGCCAAAAAATAAAGTAATGGAGGCTTATTATCATGAATATCTCTATAAAACACCAAGCCTTTTTTTAACCCTTGGCCAAGAGCCAGATAAATTCCTTCATCTCCGTACCAGTAAGGCTCAAACAAAGAAGGAATCCGAATCACCGCCGCCAACACTAACATTAATATCAACCATTCATTTTTAGAAATCCACTTCCACAACTTCTTTAACATATATAGTTATTTATTGTACCATTGTCTCACACCTTTTCTGTCACCCGATATTCCATATATCGTCCCAACATTAGCCTGGTATGTGCATCCAGCCCCGGTAAAGCCGTAAAGAAAAATCCAACTATCGGCAACAATACAAACTCAAAAGGACTGATGGCTTTTTTCCACCACTTTATTCCTTCAGGGGCTTTTGATTTTTGTTGATTGGCAACAAAAACC
>JAYEMX010000005.1:0-5691 GCA_034718535.1 Patescibacteria group bacterium
GTCATTTCCAGATGCCTCCATAGATTGTCACCATTTTGAAACCATGAGCGCTTTAACCTAAGTTGAGCGATTTATTGCGAAGATATGTGCCGAGATCTTGATGCATAAGGGTTTGCGAAAACCACCCCGGATATAAATTTGGCGCAAAGATTGACAGTTTGTATTAGCAAATAAATAAAGAAAGGTTATAGGAATTAATAACAATATTTTATTAAACTTTGAAAGCAAAAATCCAATAAGAATATATACAATCGGCATAACAAAGCCTAAATAATGAGGATAAATTAACCCCCTATAAAAAGATAGGGTAACAATACTTGATAGAACCCAAACTGAGATTAGAATTAATTCTTTTTTAGGTTTTTTTGTTAAAAAGTAAGTTAAAGCAGCTAAAATAAACCCCGAGATCCAAGTTCGAAGAAGACTAGGTTTTTCTCCAAAACCTAATAGCATGCCAATGACTTCTTGGCTTCTACCAATCATATCTTTAAATAATTTAAAGATATTGAATTTATCGTAATCGTTGGTTTGAAAATAATAATTTAATCCTCGAGAGTTTAAGAGGTTGTTTTTGACCTCAAATAAGATTAAAGGGAGATTTAAAAATAAAAAAATTAAGATAGAGTAAAGGAAATATTTTCTTGTTTTCTTATTCTTTAAAATTAAGGTGGTCTGCCAAATTAGAAATGGGGTTAAAAATACAATCATGTAGTGAAGTTGAAAAGCGATAGCCAAAGAAAGGCCAAATAGCCAAAGATGCTTGGGATTTTTCTTATAGATTGATTGATAAAGACTATATAAAATTCCTAGAGCTACTAAAGGCATGGGGTTTGGATTCCAAGCTCCCCTAGTTTGAGTAATTGGGACTGAGCCTAAGGTGTAGAGAATAGAAGCATAGATGGCAGCTTTCTTGGAAAACATTTTTTTTGTGACGTAATAAAGAATTGGAATAGTGATTAAGCCAATAAAAGTAGTAGCATAGGCTGGACCGGCTGGATTATATTTAAAGAAATATAGAAATGGAGCCATTAAGTAGTAATAGAATGGGCCAAGGTACATATCTCCGACTGAAGTGATTGGACCAAGGAATACAAGGTCACGATCTATGAGGATTCTTTTTAAAACTAAAGCATCTCTACCTTGGTCTCCAAGAAATTGAAGACTTGGTAGTAGTTTGTAAAATCTTAAAAAGCCGCCAATAAGGATTAATAAACCCAACAACCAATATCTCTTAATAAACTTCTTTAGTTTAGCAATCATTTAAGCTTTTTTTGATTTCCAAATAATCTTGTTGTAAATCAACCAGTTATAAGGCAAAACCAAGAAAACAATAATAAATGGCAATAATAACTGGCGATATTGAGATCCAAATATTTTTACTCCGAGAGTGCCGGTAATAACTTGAATCAGCAAAGCACCTATGGAGGTAAAATTAAATTGTAGAAATTTTTTAATAATAATTGACAAGCCCTTTATTTTTTCTGATTTAAAAGTCCAAATATTATTTAAAGTAAAGTTGGAAATAATGGCGGCTTCAGTTGAAATACCCCAAGCGATCCATTCTAAAAATCCAAGATTAGATGTAAGTTGAAGTAAAAAAGCATTAACCAAATAGCCAATAAAACCAACTGTACCAAACTTTAAAAACTTTTTAACAAAAGGGTCGTCTTTTAATCGAAGAAAGATAACTGTTTTTAAAATATCACTGGCGGTTTGGCCTGAAATTTTAGATTGGCCAAGAGTTCTTAAACCAAATTTTAAAGGAATTTCCTTAATCTTGGCTTTTAATAAAACCATTTTAAATAAAAATTCAAGTTTATAGCCAAATTTTTTGGAATAAAGATGATCCATATCCATGGTATCAACAAAACCCTTGACTCGACTGGCTTTAAGACCGGTGGTAGGATCGGTAATTTTGAAAAAGTTTTTAAAAGGGAAAAATAAAATAAAGCGGGCCATAAAACCACCGGCTTCTGAAAAGAAAAGGCGTTTAAAACCCCAACCCTTAGGATTAGAACCACCTTTTATTTTACGTGAACCCATGACGTAATCAGCCCCATTATCAATTTCTTTAAGTAAGATGGGAATATCAGTTGGTGGGTGTTGAAAGTCGCTATCAAATTCAATAATTACATCAGCCGAAAGCTTATTCATGGCCTCTTTAAAACCTTTAACATAAGCATTGCCAATACCGGCTTTTTCTTTGTTTAGAAGTAAAAACAAGTCTTTGTATTTTTTTTGTAATTTTTGAACTACTTTATAAGTACCGTCCGGAGAAGTGTCATCAACAATTAATAATTGGCAATGCCAATTTTTAATCTTAGGGAAAATTTTAGTAAACAGGTGGTCAATCATTTTAGAGATTGACTCGATCTCATTATAAGTAGGGATGACGATGACTGCTTTTTTCATAACTATTTCTCCTTTTTGATATCTGCTTGAACCATAAGTTCAATCATTTGCTTAAAGCTGGTTTTTGGTTTCCAGCCAAGTTTTTTACTGGCTAATGTTGGATCGCCAACTAAAAGATCTACTTCAGCCGGACGCATAAATTTTTTATCTTTTTTGACGTATTTTTTCCAATCTAGATCAACAGACTTAAAAGCCATTTCGACAAATTGTTTGACTGACCAAGTCTTGCCAGTAGCAATAACAAAATCTTTAGGTTTGTCTTGTTGAAGCATTAACCACATAGCCTCAACATAGTCTGGGGCATAACCCCAATCTCTCTTTGAATCTAGGTTGCCTAAGTATAACTCTTTTTGTTTACCCAACTTAATTCGAGCTACTCCATGGGTAATCTTTCTGGTGACAAATTCAAGACCTCTTCTCTCGGATTCATGGTTAAAGAGAATGCCAGAAACAGCAAACATATCAAAAGATTCTCGATAGTTAACCGTAATCCAGTGGCCATAAACTTTGGCAACACCATAAGGGCTTCGAGGATAGAAAGGGGTTTCTTCGTTTTGAGGAGTCATTCTGACTTTTCCAAACATTTCAGAACTGGATGCCTGGTAAAATTTGGCATCAGGTTTAGCAATTCTTAAAGCTTCAAGCACTCGGATAACACCAAGAGCGGTAAACTCTCCGGTTAAAACCGGCTGACTCCATGAAGCCGGAACAAATGATTGAGCGGCCAGGTTATAGACTTCGTCCGGTTGAGCTTGTTTAATGGCATGAGTAATAGAGTGTTGATCGAGTAAATCTCCGGAAATTAAAGTAATGTCGTTAATGATATTTTTAATTCGATCGTGGTTTGGAGTGCTGGTACGTCTAGTTAATCCGTAAACTTGATAGTTTTTTTTAAGTAAAAATTCGGCTAAATAAGAACCGTCTTGGCCGGTAACACCAGTGATAAAAGCTTTTTTCATTTAATATCTCCTTTTAATAATTTTAGATCATTTTCAACCATTTTGATAATCATATTTTTAAAAGTAACTTTTGGCTGCCAGTTTAATTCTTTTTTGGCTTTAGTGGGATCACCGATAATTAATTGACTTTCGGTTTTTCTAAAAAACTTCTTATCGACTTTGACATAATCTTGATAATTTAAATCAAGATGAGAAAAGGCTATTTGACAAACATCTTTAACTGAGTGAAGCTCTCCCGAAGCAATAATATAGTCGGTGGGTTTATCACTTTGAAGCATTAACCACATAGCTTTGACATAGTCAGGAGCATAGCCCCAGTCTTGAGTGGCTTTAAGATTGCCTAGGAATAAATCTTTGGCTTGACCTAGTTTTATTTTAGCAACGGTGTGAGTAATTTTTCTGGTAACAAACTCCACTCCTCTTCTTTCTGATTCATGATTGTAAAGAATTCCGGAAACAAGAAATAAATTAAATTGTCGACGCATGCTTTTAACCAACAAGTGAGAGGCAGCCTTTGAAATACTATAAGGATCAATTGGATTTAAAGAAGTAGATTCTGTTTGTGGAGATTGTTCTGGGATTCCAAAAATCTTTGCTGAAGTGGCCTGATAGATTTTGGTTTTGGGTGAAAAATCTCGAACAATCTCAAGTATTCTTGAAAGACCTAATGTATTTATGTCAATTGTTAGACTGGGATTTTTCCATGAATCAGGCACAAAAGTCAGACTGGCAAGATTATAAATTTCCTCTGGTTTATATTTTTTAATGATTTTTTCTAGTGAGGTTTTATCTAGCAAGTCCCCTTCTTCAAGGGTAACTTTATCTTTAAAGTGATTTATGTTTTGAAGGCCAATGCCGTGCTTGGCACTGATTAAGCCAATAACTTGATAGCCTTTTTTTAGAAGTAATTCGGCTAAATAAGAGCCGTCTTGGCCGGTGATGCCGGTAATAAAAGCTTTTTTCATGATTGACCAATTCCATAATATTTAAAACCTTGTTTTTTAAGTTTAGTGGAGTTAAGAAAATTTCTGGCATCAAAGATAACCGGGTTTTTCATGGCTCTTTTTATTTTTTTAAAGTTTAAGTCTTTAAATTCTTGCCATTTAGTAGCCAAAATCAGACCATCTGAATTAATTAAACTTAAATCGGCTGAGTCAAAGAATTTAATATTTTTTAAAATATTTTTGGCTAAGTGGTTGGCAATGGGGTCATAAGCGTGAATTTTTACTCCGAGTTTTAAAAGTTGATTTATTAAAACTATAGATCGTGATTCGCGAAGATCATCGGTGTTGGGTTTAAAGGTTAGGCCCAGAACTGTTAAAGTTATCCCTTTTAACGAAGGGTAGACTTTTTTTATTTTTGAAATAAAGTATTTAATTTGATCTTGATTTACTTGATCTACTTGCTTTAAAAAATTAAAGTCATAACCCAGGCTGGCGGCATAAGCAATTAAAGCCCAAGTGTCTTTAGGAAAACAAGAACCACCATAACCAATCCCAGCTTCAAGAAAGCTTTGACCAATGCGAGGATCTAGACCTAGACCCTTGGATACATCTTTGATATCGGCACCAACTTTATCAGAAATAATGGCCATAGCATTGATAAATGAAATTTTAGTAGCAAGCATGGCATTGCTGGCATACTTAATTAATTGAGCTGATTGAGGGGTGGTTACTAATACTTCTGTTTTTAATTTTTTATGAACTGATCTTAATATTTTCTCTGCTTTTTTTGATTCAACACCAAGAACGATTCTTGATGGATGAAGAGCATCATTGATAGCCGAACCTTCTCGTAAAAATTCTGGAGTAGAAGCAATATCGTATTTAACTTTGGCGTGATCTTTAAATATTTGTTTAACCTTGATAGTGGTAGAGGGCGGAACAGTGCTTTTAATAACAATGACAGCGTATTTTTTTAGGTTTTTGGCAATGGACTTGGCTGAAGCATAAACATACTTTGAGTCATAACTACCATCTTTCTTTGGAGGTGTGCCGACGCAGATAAAAATAACTTCAGAGTCTTTGATAGCTTGTTTATAACTAGTGGTAAAAGTTAATTTACCCGAGTTTAAATATTTTTGAAATAAAGCCTCAAGTCCGGGTTCATAAATAGTAACTTGACCTTTTTTTAATTTATTTATTTTTTCTTGATCAATATCCAAACCAATCACTTGATGGCCAAGATCAGCAAAAAGAGCACAACTAACAAGACCAACATAACCGGTTCCTATAACAGTAATTCTCATGAGGTTAATATATCAGACGAGGTGATTTTTTTCATGATGAGTTTAAACCAAGGCGTATAAATCTGAGGATTA
>JAYEMX010000006.1:0-19898 GCA_034718535.1 Patescibacteria group bacterium
AAACTTCAGATCTGTTCTGATTCAATCGGGATTCCGACCCTCGAATTTTTCCCCTTGCTTCGCTACCCAATCTTAGTAAATAATCCTCAAAAATTAATCAATCAAGCCAAAAAGCAACACATCTTGCTGGGAGATTGGTATCGGCCGGTTATTGCCCCAAAAGGAGTTAACTTGAAAAAGGTAAATTATCGGTTAAATAGTTGTCCTAATGCGGAAAAAGTTTCTCAAAAAGTCATTAATTTACCGACTTTAATTACTAAACTTCAAGCTAAAAAAGTTATTAATTTTATTTATGATAATCTCTAAACCAATTTTAAAAAAATCAATTTGGGAAAAATTTCTCCAATCATCTGATCAGGTTAATTTTTTACAATCTTGGAACTGGGGTAAATTTCACCTTAGTTTAGGCCACTCAATAATTAGGCTTGGTTTTTATAAATCAAAAAAATTAATCGGAGTAGCTTTACTCATTAAAATTAAAGCCAAAAGAGGCAGTTACCTTGAATGCCCGGGAGGTCCGGTTATTCCTTGGCAAAATAAATCAGTGGTAAAAAGAGTTTTTAAAGATTTAAAAAACCAAGCAGTAAAAGAATCGGTTTCTTTTATTCGCATAAGACCAAATATTAAAGTGGGTTTAGTTGACCTTAAAGCTCTTGGTTTAATAAAATCTCCCATGCATCTCCATGCTGAATCTACCTGGATGCTTAAATTAAACTTATCAACTCAAGAACTTTTAGCCAACATGCGCAAAAATACTAGGTCAGCCATTAAAAAGGCTAAAAAATTAAATCTTAAAGTTACAAGCTCCACTAACCATAAAGATATAGACACTCTTTTTAAACTTCAGTTGGAAACAGTTAAAAGAAAAAAGTTTACTCCTTTTAATAAAGAATATTTCAGTAAACAATTTAAAGCCTTTAATCCAGACCATCAAATTCAAATATTTAAAGCATCTTACAAAGGGCGGGTTTTAGCCATTTCATTTATTATCTTTTATGGGAATCAGGCAGTTTATCATTACTCCGGCTCAAGCTCCAAGTATAGACATATTCCCGCTTCTTATGCTCTCCAATGGGCAATAATCAAACAAGCTAAAAAAAAGCAATTTCCCTACTATAATTTTTGGGGCTACACCAACAATCCACATCACCGCTTTTACGGCCCCAGTTTATTTAAAAAAGGCTTTGGGGGTTTTGAGCTAAACTATCAACCCGCTCACGATCTACCCCTAAAACCCTCATATTGGCTAATTTACATTTTTGAGACTTTAAGAAGAAGAATTCGTCATCTATAATAAGCCTATGGCTCTCTTGCTTGGACTCTTAATTTTTTCTTTTACAGCTACAGCTATTTCTCTAGTGCCTTTTATTAACTTGCTCTATAAACTAAGATTTACCAGAAAAGCCCAAACTACCAAAGATGCTTTTGGTAAAAAAACTCCCATCTTTGACAAATTTCATAAACATAAAAAAGGTACACCTGTTGGCGGAGGTTTTTTAATGATTTCAGTTGTTACCCTTCTTTTCTTTCTTCTTTTCCCACTAGCTAAGTATCTTGGGGTCTTTGTCACTCATGTTTATCCGATTAAAGAAGAAATTCATATTATATTTTTTACTTTAATCTCTTTTGGCATACTAGGTCTTTATGATGACATCATGAAATTTTTTAATTTTGATCAAACCGGTTTTTTTGGTCTTCGTATGCGTCACAAATTTATTATTCAATGGATTTTGGCTTTGATTATTTCTTTTCTTCTTTATATTAATCTTGGCATTGATATTCTCTACATCCCTTTTATTCAAACTTTTAACCTAGGCTGGCTCTACGTACCTTTTAGTGCTACTACGATTGTGGCTTTTGCTAATGCCGTTAACATTACTGATGGTCTTGATGGTTTAGCCAGCGGAGTTTTAATGATTGCTTTATTTGCTTTTTGGTTTTTATCAGCCTCTATTTTAGATACTCCGCTTTCATTTTTCTTGGCTTTATGGCTAGGCAGTATTATTGCCTTTTTATACTTTAATGTTTATCCGGCACGTATTTGGCTTGGTGATGTTGGAGCTCTATCTTTTGGAGCCACCTTTGCCGTAGTTGGCTTGCTTTTGGGAAAAGTTATGGCCTTAATTGTTATTGGTGGCATATTTATAGCCGAAATATTATCAAGTTTAATTCAACTTCTCTCAAAAAAATTTCTAAAAAAGAAAATATTTCCGGTTTCACCATTACATCTTTGGCTTCAACTATTGGGTTGGGAAGAACCCAAAATTGTTACCAGAGCCATTTTAGCCAGCATTATGTTGGCAGTTTTCGGCGTCTGGCTCGCCGTTATTTAAATGATAGATAGACCGATTGGTGTTATTGACTCTGGCCTAGGTGGTTTATCCATCCTTCAATCTTTAAAAAAAGAACTCCCTCAAGAAAGTTTTATTTATTTAGCTGACCACCAATTCTTTCCATATGGAGACAAATCAAATATTCAAATCAACAAACGCTTAATAAAAATAATTGATTATTTATTAGGTTTAAAAATAAAAATAATAGTTATTGCTTGTAATACTATAACTACTAACTCAATTAAATTACTTCGCCAGACATATTCAATCCAGTTTATAGGCACTGAACCAGCTATTAAAACAGCCATTGAGAAAAATTTAAAAGAAAATATTATTGTTTTAGCTACTTTAGCTACAACTAAAAGTAAATCATTTAATACTTTGCTTAATAAATTTGACCAAAAAAATCAGGTTAAAGTTTATCCTTGTCCAGGCTTAGTTGAAATCATTGAATCAGGCAATAAACAAAAAATTATTACTAAAATAAAACAAATATTAAGCAATATTAAAATAAGCTACAGTACTCTAGTTTTGGGTTGTACTCACTATATTTTAATTAAAGATATAATTAAAAAACTCACACCTTTAAAAACAATAATTATTGAACCCTCAAAAGCGATTGCCAAACAAACAAAAAAAATCCTAGCCAACAACAACCTACTCTCAAACATTCCATCCCGGGATGGAATGTTATTATTAACCACCGGTGATTCAAAAAAAGCCACTCAAATAGCCAGTAAATTACTAAAAAATAGTATAATATTTGATAAATGCAATATATAAACAAAAAAATTGCCATCTTGGGACTGGGACTTGAGTCAATTGATCTTCTTAGTTGGCTAAAAAAGAATTCAAAAAACTGCTTAATTACTATCTTTGATAAAAATAAAGATGTTAAAAAGCCCGTTAATAATAGTTATAAATTTTCACTTGGAGATGATTATCTAAAAAACGGCCTGACAAATTTTGATCTTATTTTTCGATCACCGGGTTTTTATAGACTTAACCCTGAACTAATTAAAGCGGAAAAATCCGGAGTAGAAATTACCAGCCCGACTAAATTATTCTTCAAATTATGCAAAGCTAAAATAATTGGAGTTACCGGTACCAAAGGCAAAGGTACCACTACCACTTTAATTAATAAAATTCTTAAAACATCCGGTCGAAAATCCTACATAGCCGGTAATATTGGTAAACCAACTTTAAACCTTCTTGATCAGTTAACTAAAAATGATTGGGTTTGTTTAGAACTATCCAGTTTTCAACTTCAAGATTTAAATATTAGCCCTCATTTAGCCGTAGTTTTAAATATTACCAGTGAACACTTGGATGTTCACCAAACAACCAAAGAATACCAACAAGCAAAGTTAAATATAATTAAACATCAAAAAAAATCAGACATAGCCATTATTAACGCCGATTATCAAATTACTAAAGATTTAGCTAAACTCACTTCTGCCAAATCTTACTTCTTTAGTCGTCAAACAAAAGTTAACGGTTGTTATGTTGAAAATAACAAAATTGTTTTAACCATTAATAATAAAACCATACCTATCGGTAGTTGTGACAATCTACTTTTAAGGGGTAGACACAACCACGAAAACATTACCGCCGCCATTACCACTGCCTATCTGGCCGGAGCTGACATAAAATCAATTAAGCAGACAGTCTTTTCTTTTAAGGGTTTAGAGCATCGACTTCAATTAATTAAAGAAGTGAATAAAGTAACTTTTTACAACGATTCTTTTTCTACTACTCCGGAAACAGCTATTGCCGCTTTAAAATCATTTTCAGAACCCATGACTATTATTCTGGGTGGTTCTTTTAAGGGCTCAGATTACACTATTTTAGGTGAAGAAATAAAAAAAACCATTAATTTAAAAAACATTATTTTAATTGGAGAAATGGCTGGACAAATTAAAAAAGCTATCAAAAAAGCTGGACATATTAAAGCCAAAATTATCTATAAACCAAGGAACATGACTAAAATCGTTAATTTTGCCCTTAAAGCTAGTGATAAGGGTGATATTATTGTTCTTTCACCAGCCTGTGCCAGTTTTGACATGTTTAAAAACTATAAGGACAGAGGAGAGCAATTTATAAAAGCCATTAATAATCTTTAAAATGAAGAAGAAGAAACCAGATACCATTCTTTTTTTATTAACCATATTTTTAACTCTTTTTGGAGTTATCATGGTTTATAATGCCTCTGTTTTTGAAAGCTATCAACTTTTTTTAGATAAGTATCACTTTTTAAAACTTCAAGCTTTATGGGTAACTCTAGGATTTTTAGGCTTGCTTGTCACCACTCATATCTCTCTGGATTTTATCAAAAAAATTTCTCCGATCGCCCTGCTCATTAATATAATTTTATTAATCATAGTCTTAATTCCTGGTCTTTCAGACAAATCATTTGGAGCCAGAAGGTGGATTTCTATTGCCGGCTTTAATCTTCAACCCACAGAACTGATTAAATTAATTTTAAGTATCTATTTGGCTGCTTGGTTGGCAAAAAAAAGAAACTTTTTACCTTTTCTCGCTATTCTAGGTTTAATTCTCGGTTTAATTATGCTCCAGCCGGATCTTGGAACCTCAATTGTTATTGTGCTAATCGGAGTAATTGTTTACTACGTCTCCGGAGCCAAACTAATTCACTTAATTTTAACTGGGTTAATCGGAGCTTTTTCGGGGATAGGTTTAATCTTATTATCACCTTATAGAAAAGCCAGAATATTAACTTTTTTCGATCCATCTAAAGACTCCTTGGGTAGTTCATATCATATTACTCAAGCCTTGATTGCCATTGGTTCCGGCGGGTTTTGGGGTTTGGGTTTGGGCCAATCGCGTCAAAAATATCAATTTCTACCTCAAGTAACCACCGACTCAATCTTTGCCATTATTAGCGAAGAAATCGGTTTTTTTGGAACTTCTCTTTTAATCTTAGCTTTATTTGCATTTGTCTTAAGGGGTTTTAAAATAGCCGGCAGAGCCAAAAATGACTTTAGTAAGTTATTGGCAGTTGGTATCTCCGGTTGGATAGGTGTCCAAATCATAATTAATCTCGGGGCCATGTTAGCTTTACTTCCTCTCACCGGAGTACCTTTACCGTTTATTTCTTATGGAGGCTCATCTATGATTGTTATGCTTATTGGCGTTGGCTTGTTACTGAATATTTCAAGAGACCAAATTAGCCCTAAAAAAAGATGAATAAAAAAATTATTATCACCGGAACTCATATTACTCCGGCTTTAGCCTTAATCCAAAAGTTAAAGCAAAACTCATATCAAATTTATTATCTGGGCAAAAGCAATAGTTTTGATAAAAAAATTATTACTCAATCTAAAGTTAATTTCATAGCTATAAGTACTCCAAAATTAAAAAGACATCAAGTTGTTTTATCTATTTTAAAATTTCCTCAATTTATTTTTGGTTTATTTAAATCCATAAAAATATTAAAAAAAATAAACCCTGGAATTATAGTCAGTTTTGGAGGCTTTGTAGCCTTACCGGTTTGTTTAGCCGCCAAAATCCTCAGAATAAAACTAGTCATTCACGAACAAACCCTAAAAGCCGGTTTAACTAATAAATTAACCGCTCTATTAGCAGATAAAATAGCCATTTCTTGGCCTCAAAGCCAAAAATACTACAAAAAAAACAAAACCGTCTTAACCGGTAATCCGGTTAGAAAAGAACTTTTGAATTTAAAGTTAAAACATACTCAACCCCCAACCATATATATAACCGGAGGTAGTCAAGGCTCATTGATTATCAATCAAACTATAGCTAAAATTTTAAAACAACTTCTCTCAAAATACATTGTTTTTCACCAGTTTGGTTTGGCTCAGAATCAAGTTCATTGGCAACAAGCCTTTGATTTTAAAAATAATCTTCCAAAAAATCTTAAAAACAAATATAATCTGCAAACATGGTTTTCAATCAAAGAGTTAAGCAATATTTTTAGTCAAGTAGATTTAATAATTGGCCGCTCAGGAATCAATACAATTACCGAGAGCTTGTTACTTAAAATTAGATCAATTCTTATACCTTTGCCCTATACCCAAAAAAATGAACAATTAAATAATGCTAATTATCTTAAAAATCAAGGCCTAGCTATAGTTTTAGAACAAAAAAATCTTAACTCTAGAAATTTGTTAAAAGCCATAAAATTAGCTTTTAAAACCTTACCTCAAAAATCACTTTTTAAAAATAATAACCACTTAATAAAAAATGCCACTAATAATTTATTTGATCTAATTAAGTGATTTTCAAAAAAATAAAACGCCAATGGCCTTTACTCCTGGCCTTTTTTTTAATTTGTCTCACCATTGTATTGGGTAGACTTAAAACCTTTAACTTAAAAAAAATTTCATGCCATTTGGATAATCATCAATGTTCTTTAGAATTTGAACCGTTTTTAGTTCAATTGGTTGGTCAAAACATTTTTAAGCTAAAAAAAAATCAAATCTCAAATCAGTTACTTGAAATCAATCATCAACTTTCGGACATAAAAATAAAAAAAACTCTACCTAATTCCTTATCAATAGATATGAAAAAAAGACAAGCTGTAGCTAAAATTATTATTGTAGAAGATTTAGAATTTATTGGCCTTAATAGTACTCAATCTGCGGTTATAACCGGCACTATAAACGATAAGTATTTTTATTTGGACAAATCTGGAGAGATTTATAAAAGAAAAGTTTTTCTTGATGAAAAACTTCCCTTGATTTTAGTAAAATCACTTCCCTCCGATAGTCAATTTTTTTCTAATATAATATCTACTCTTAATGATTATTATGTTGGTTTTGAAAAGCTGGCAAAAATTTCAAAAAACACTATAGTTGTTAAAACATCCTTAGGCCCGTTTTCTATTTTAGATCAAAACAAATCAATGGCCGCACAAGCTGCTACTTTACAATTTGTCCTATCAAACATTAAAATAGGGGAAAGACTGCCTATTAAAATAGACCTAAGATTTGATAAACCTATTCTTAGTTATTAAACATGTCAAAAAATAAAATCATTTCAGCTATTGACATCGGAACTACAAAAATAGCTACCCTAATAGCTAGCATTAACGAAGAAGACGATAAAATTAGTATTATTGGAGTTTCAAGCACCGAAAGTAAAGGCTTAAGAAAATCCCATATAGTTGATATAGACGAAGCTATTGAATCTATTACCCAAAGCGTTGAGGGGGCCGAACGAATGGCCGGTTATTCGATTTCCTCTTGTTTAACCTCAATCAGCGGTTCTCACATTGAATCAATTAATTCAAAAGGAGTAGTTGCCGTAGCTCAGCCGGATGATGAAATTTCCGATCATGACGTTGATCGAGTTATTGAAGCCGCCAGAGCTGTTTCTCTTCCGTCTTCAAGAGAAATTCTTCATGTTATTCCCAGAGATTTTAAAGTTGATTCTCAAGAGGGAGTCAAAGATCCGGTTGGTATGAGCGGAATTAGACTTGAAGCCGAGGCTCATATTATCACCGGCTCTTCAACCGCTATGAGAAATATTGCAAAATGTGTCTCTGAAATTGGCATTGAAGTTGAATCCTTGGTTTTTTCCGGGCTAGCCAGTGTTCAATCTGTTTTAACCTCTACAGAAAAAGAATTAGGGGTAGTTTTAGTTGATATTGGCGGTGGAAGCACTTCGGTAACTGTTTTTGTAGAAGGAGCTTTGTCTTACTCTTCGGTTCTTCCGATTGGGGCTAAAAACATTACCAATGATTTGGCTATTGGCTTGAGGGTCAGTTTAGAAACAGCTGAAAAAATCAAGATTGGTTTATCTAAAGTCAATAAAAATAATGATGATGAACCCGACGAACTCAATGTAAAAGAGCTTGGATTGGGCAATGAAGTTAGTAAACTGTCAAGAAAAACTTTAAACGAAGGTGTTATTAAACCACGACTCAATGAAATATTTTCCATGGTAGGTGAAGAACTAAAAAAATCCGGTTTTGGAGGAATTACTCCAGCCGGGGTTGTTATTACCGGCGGAGGCGCTTTAACCACAGGCGTCATCGATTCATGTAAAAGAAGTTTGTCTTTACCTGCCAGAATTGGTTATCCAAAAGGCTTAACCGGGCTAATTGATGAAATTAAATCACCTGCCTATGCATCTGCTTGGGGATTAATTCAATACGGCCTCAAAAATTACAAAGGAATTAAATCTGGACCCTCGTTTAAATCATTATCGAATTTATTTCAAAAACTGCCCGTCAAAGGAATTTTAGATAAAGGTACAAAATTAATTAAATCATTTTTACCCTGAACTCAATCAACGGGGTTGCCTTAATCTTAAAAATAAGATATTCTTAATATTATCCTGCCCCGCTTTAATTAAATAAACTGTCCCTGATATATGGCTCTAGTTAAACCTGATATTAACACTTTTGCAAAAATAAAAGTCATTGGGGTTGGTGGCGGTGGTAATAATGCCATTGATTCCATGATTACCAATGGCCAAATCAAAGGAGTTGAATTTGTAGCTATAAACACTGACGCTCAAACTTTATTAACCTGCCAAGCTGAAACCAAAATTCAAATTGGCAATAAACTTACTCGCGGTCTTGGTTCCGGAGCCAATCCCGATATTGGTAGGGAAGCGGCCGAAGAATCTAAAGAAAAAATTCAAGAACTTCTTTTTGATTCTGATATGGCTTTTATTACCTGTGGAATGGGTGGAGGTACCGGTACTGGCGCCAGTCCCATTATTGCTCAAGTTGCCAAAGAAAATGGGGCCCTAACTGTTGCTGTAGTTACCAAGCCGTTTATATTTGAAGGCACCAGAAGAATGATTACCGCTGAAGAGGGAATTGAAACTTTAAAAAAAGAAGTTGACACTCAAATCGTAGTTCCCAATCAAAGACTAATGGATGTTATCGACAAAAATTTAACCCTGATTGAAGCCTTTAGAATGGCCGATGGAGTTTTAGCCCAAGGAGTTCAAGGAATTTCCGATTTAATTACTACTGCCGGACTTATTAATGTTGACTTTGCCGATGTAAAAACCATTATGTCGGATGCTGGCACGGCTTTAATGGGAATTGGTAATGGTGTCGGTGAAAATAGAGCTCAAACTGCCGCCAGAACTGCTATATCCTCTCCATTACTGGAAACTTCGATTCAAGGAGCCAAGGGTATGTTATTTAACATTGTTGGAGGCACCGATCTAACCATGAGCGAAGTCAATCAAGCTTCGGAAATTATCTCAAAATCAACCGATGCCGATGCTAATATAATTTTTGGAGCCTCAATCGATGAATCCTTAGTTGATCAAATTAAAATCACTGTCATTGCCACCGGCTTTGATCAAACCAGGCAAAAATTAAGAGAACTATCCAATCGCCCCGTAGTTACACCTACCACTATTACAAAAGAAAACCCTGAATCAGAAGATCAACCCCAAATTAAACCAAGTCAACCTCAAGAATTAACAGCCGTCAAAGAAGAAAATGGCGAAACCGACGAATTTGATATCCCCGCCTTTCTCCGCCAAGGTAGATAAACAACCATCACTACATTCCCACTTCTCATCGCTACCGAGCGTTTTTTTTGTTATTATATCCATATGGTTAAAAAATTTAAATTAGTTGATTCTCATCCAAACTTTGTCGAGCTCGAAGAAAAACTTCTTAAAAGTTGGGATAAAAACAATATTGTTAAAAAATACCTCAAGAAAAATAGTAAATCTAAAAAGAAGTTTACTTTTTTAGATGGTCCGATTACTGCTAATAATCCCATGGGGGTTCATCATGGTCGAGGTAGAACCTATAAAGATCTTTGGCAAAGATACTACACAATGCGAGGCTATAAACAGCGTTATCAAAATGGTTTTGATTGTCAGGGTTTATGGGTAGAAGTAGAGGTGGAAAAAGATTTAAGGTTTAAAAATAAAAAAGATATTGAGAAATATGGAGTTGATAAATTTGTCAAAAAATGCAAAAGTCGGGTGGAAAAATATGCTACTATTCAAACCGAACAATCAAAAAGACTTGGTATGTGGATGGACTGGGACAAAAGCTACTTTACCATGTCTGACAAAAATAACTACACTATTTGGAACTTCTTAAAAATTTGTCATCAGCGAGGTTGGCTCTACAAAGGTCACGACTCGGTTCCTTGGTGTCCTCGTTGTCAAACCGCCATTTCTCAACACGAAATGTTAACCGAAGACTATAAAGAAGTTAGTCATAAGGCCATATTTTTCACTTTACCTATAGTCAATCAAGAAAAAGAATATCTATTGGTCTGGACCACTACTCCTTGGACTCTACCTGCAAATATTGCCGTTGCTGTTGAAAAAACTTTTGACTATTCTTTGGTTAAAGTTAAATCGGGTTATAAATATTGGCTTTTAAAATCATTGGTTAAAAAAGTTTTAGGTGATGATGTGGTAAAAATTTTAAAAACAGTTAAGGGTAGTAAATTAATTGGTTTAAAGTATCATACTGCTTTTGATTCACTTCCAGCTGTTGACAAAATTGCTCATCAAAATCCATCAAATTTCCACTTAGTAATTGCCACTGATAAATTAATTATGCCGATTTCAAAAGATGAAGGCACCGGTTTAGTTCACACCGCTGTTTCTGCCGGCACCGAAGACTATAAATTAGGCAAAAAACTCAGACTTCCATTAATTCCGGTGATTAAAGATAATGCTGAGTATTTTAAGGGTTTTGGGTCGTTGTCTAATAAAAATGCCAAAAAACACCCAGAATTAATCTTTAATTATTTAAAGAAATCCAAAAATCATTGGATTTATAAAATTCACCACTATACTCATCGTTATCCCGCTTGTTGGCGCTGTAAAACAGAGCTAGTTTGGAAGGTTACCGATGAATGGTATATTAATATGGACAAAAAAGATCCAACTGACCCAAAGGGTCAGACCCTACGTCAACAAATGATTTCTACCACTAAAAAAGTTAATTGGATTCCCGGCTTTGGTTTAGATAGAGAACTAGACTGGCTTAAAAACATGAATGACTGGTTAATTTCTAAAAAAAATCGCTATTGGGGTTTATGTTTACCCATCTATGAATGTAAAAAATGTCAAACTTATCAAGTAATCGGTAGCAAAGAAGAATTAAAAGAAAAAGCCGTTGAAGGCTGGGATGAATTTAAAAATCATTCGCCTCATAAACCTTTTTTAGATAAGGTTAAAATCAAGTGTGAAAATTGTGGCCAGGTAATTTCCAGAATTGAACCGGTTGGCAATCCTTGGTTAGATGCTGGCATTGTGCCTTTTTCAACTTTACCCAAAGATTGGTTTCCGGCTGACTTTATTACCGAAGCTTTTCCCGGTCAGTTTAAAAACTGGTTTTACTCAATGTTGGTCATGTCAACGGTTTTGAAAAAAACCAACCCTTTTAAAACAGTATTAGGGTATGAATCGGTAGTTGGAGAAGATGGTCGAGCTATGCATAAATCATGGGGAAACTCTATTGAATTTAACTCCGGAGCCAAAAGAATCGGAGTTGATGTTATGCGTTGGATGTATGCTCAAACCCCGCCAACTTCAGTTTTACCATTTGGTTATAAAAAAGGTGATGAAATTAGAAGATTATTTATTCTGATTCTCTGGAACTCTTATCGATTTTTTATTACCCAGAGCAACTTGAACAATTGGTCGCCTGATGGCAAAAATTCATCGGCTAAAATAAAATCAACTCACATTTTGGATAAATGGATTCTTTCAAGGTTAGAAAATACTACTATAAAGGTTACCAAATCTCTGGATAAATTTTATTCTGCTCCAGCTACCCTAGCTTTAGAAAAGTTTGTTAACGACTTTTCCACTTGGTACATTAGACGTTCTCGTGATCGGACTAACGCCTATCAAACCATGTATCATTGTTTAATCGTTTTAACCAAGCTATTAGCTCCTTTTATGCCTTACATTTCAGATATTATTTACAAAAATTTAACCGGAAAAAATAGCGTTCATTTAACGGATTGGCCCAAAGCAGACAAATCTTTAATTCACTTAACCCTGGAAGAAAACATGAAAAAAGCCAGAGAAGTGGTTGAAAAAATTCATGCTCAAAGAAAACAAAAAGAATTAAAAGTCAGACAACCATTAGCCAAAGTAACTATTATTGGAAAATCTTTTGGCAAATCAAATCTTCACCAAGTAATTTTAGATGAAACTAATATTAAAAATCTGGAATTTACCGGCGAAAATAAAGATTTACAAGTAATTCTTGATACTAAACTGACCCCGGTTTTAAAAGCAGAGGGGCAGGCTAGGGAATTAATTAGACAAATTCAAAAATTAAGAAAGAAAAAAGGGACTGATCTTGATCAAGAAATTGAAGTTGAGCTACCAAATTGGCCAAAAGATTTTGAAGCCTATATTAAGGAAAAAGCTTTAATTAAAACCCTAACTTTAGGTCAAGAATTAAAGATAAAATGAAAAACAAAGTCATTATTGACTGGCATTTGATAATTCCAGGATTAATAATTGTTTTTTTAGGCTTTAGTATTTTAAACTCAATTTCCAAAGATATTTTTATTTTCCAATTTATTTCTTTTTTGTTTGGAAGTATTTTATTTTATTTATTTTCGCGCTTTAATTATTTAAACCACAAATCTTTCTCTAATCTTTACTTAATTATTTCAATTATCTTCTTAAGCTTACCTTTTATATTCGGCATTGCTACAAGGGGATCGGTGCGGTGGATTCAAATTGGATCATTAACCCTGCAACCATCAGAATTAACCAAACCTTTTTTAATCATTGTTTTTTCAAGTTTTCTAAGTAAAGCCAAAACCTCAATTAATATAAAAACTTTTATATTTTATCTTGGACTACTGATCTTACCTTCCTTTTTAATTTTTAAACAACCAGATTTGGGAAGTAGTCTGGTTTTATTTGCTATTTGGTTGGGAATTTTTCTTTCTTCCAACTTATCTTTTATTTGGCTAATTAGCCTTTTTTTTGGTTTTGCTACCTTAGGCCCCCTTGCCTTTAAATTTTTGAAGTCATACCAAAAGCAAAGAATTGCTTCATTTTTAAATCCTTATCAAAACCCCAGTGGATCTGGCTATCAATTAATTCAATCAATGATTGCCGTTGGTTCGGGTAAGATTTTTGGTTTAGGTCTAGGCCACGGTACTCAATCCCAACTTGCTTTTTTGCCGGAACGTCACTCTGATTTTATTTTTGCTTCTCTGGCTGAAGAAATGGGCTTAATCGGTTCTTTAATTTTAATTACCAGTTTATTTTTTCTTTTGAAAAGAATACTAAAAATTGCCCAATCTGCTCCGGATAAATTTAGTTATTATATTTGTATCGGAGTTTTTTCAATGATATTTTTCCAGAGTTTTGTAAATATTGCCATGAACCTTGGAGTCATGCCAATTACCGGGATTACCCTACCTTTGGTTTCTGCCGGTGGTAGCTCTATTTTAGCGGTTATGATTTCTTTAGGCATGGTTCACAATATTTCGTCACATTCAATCTCAAAAAAATCATTGGAAATAAAATAACCGGTGAGTTATAATATTAACTATGAAATTTGCAGTCATAAAAACCGGCGGAAAACAATATAAAGTTTCTGAGGGCGATGTCATTAAAGTTGAAAAATTAAAGGCTAAGCCTAAAGAAAAAATTACCTTTAAAGACGTTTATCTTTTAGTAGATGGTACAGAAGTTGAAATTGGTCAACCTTTAGTTAAAGGGGTTAAAGTAACCGCCCAAGTTCTTGATCAGCAAAAAGATAAAAAAATTAGAGTAGTTAAGTTTAAAGCCAAGTCTAAATATCGAAGAGTTCAAGGACATAGGCAAAGATTAACTGTTTTAAAAATATTAAAAATAACCTAAAGGTTCCGAACTTTCCGAAATTTTAGTTCGGAACCTTCACAAAATATATGGCCCATAAAAAAGCATCTGGCTCAACTTCTCAACAAACCACCAGACCGGGCAAAAGACGTGGAATAAAAAAATTTGGAGGCGAAAAGGTAACTACGGGTATGATTCTGGTCCGTCAAGTTGGAAGTAAATTCCATCCCGGAGACGGTGTTGGCCAGGGGAGAGATTTTACTTTATTTGCCCTAAGAGATGGTGTGGTCAAATTTATCAAAAAGCATTCTCGTCAATTTGTAACAATTATTTCTAAATAACTATGGATACTTCTAAAATCAACAAAATGAGTATTGATCAACTTCAGGCTAATCCTTTACAACCTAGGGGGATGATTACTCCGGATTCATTAATGGACTTGGTTGATTCAATTAGGGAGCATGGAATTCTCGAACCTTTAATTACCGCTCATACCCCTGCCGGCTACCAAATCATTGCCGGAGAAAGACGTTGGCGCGCAGCTAAACTTGCCGGCTTAACTCATGTTCCCACCATTATTAAAGAAACTTCTCCTCAGGGTATGCTGGAAATGGCTATTGTTGAAAATGTTCAACGAACAGATTTAAACCCCATTGACAGAGCCAAAGCTTTTGAAAGACTTATAGAAGAGTTTGATCTTTCTAATGCAGAAATCGCCAAAAGAGTTTCTAAAAGTCCTTCCTATATTTCCAATACTTTAAAGCTTTTAAGTTTACCGGATGCCCTAAAAGACGGTTTACTTTCCGGTCTTATTACCGAAGGACATGCTAGGGCTTTATCTTCCATTAAAAACAAAACTGCCATGATTGAAGCCTATAAAACAATTCTAAAAGAATCTGGTTCTGTTAGAAGGGCAGAAGATCTTGCTAGAAGAATGAAAAATAAAACCGGCCAAAAAATTACCGCTCCATCTTCAAGACCGGCACATTTAGTTAATAAAGCTATTGACAAAATGACTCAAAAAATGTCTACATCTCTTGGTAAATCTTCAAAAATAAAACTAATTAGAACTCAAAGAGAAACCAGACTTAATATTACTCTGAAAGGTTCTCCGAAAAAAACTCAAGAAACTTTGGAAAAATTAGTTAACTCTATTTCAAATTAGGAAATCTATCTACAATACCAATTTTATTCAAAGGCCAGTATTTTATCCAGGCTTTTCCAACAATGTTTTCTTTCGGAACTATACCCCATTCTCTTGAATCACTTGAACCGCTTCTATTATCACCAAAAACCAAATAAGAATTTTGAGGCACGGTTACAGTTGTCCCTTCTCTCATATAACTACCCGGTCTGGTAAAAATATCTGCATCAAGATAGCCCGACTCATCAAATAGCTGAGCATTTACATAAACTTCGCCACCTTTAAGCATAACCCTATCTCCCGGTAAAGCCACAATTCTTTTAATATAATCATAATCTTCATTTTTAGGCGCCTTAAAAACAATTACGTCACTGAGCTGAGGTTCATTAAGTTGATAAACAATTTTATTAGTTAATAAATATTCACCATCATAGAAATTATCATACATGGAATTACCTTTAACCTGATGTGGTTGAAACAAAAATCTATATACCACCACAAAAATTGCCAAAGCTATAACTATGGTTTCAATAAAATCCAAAAAAAACAACCAAATCTTTCTAAAAATACCATCGTTTTCCATATCTACAATGCTAGGCTTTTGTTATAATCATGTCAAATGGAACATGGACTCTTAGCTCAGTTGGTTAGAGCGCACGATTCACATTCGTGAGGTCACAGATTCAACTTCTGTAGAGTCCACCACTATTATTCTCAAGCACTCTAATTTGAAAGCAACAGTTTGGTAATTTGTAAGATATTTAAAATTAATAATATAGTAGTTACCCCAACAACATACTTAGTTTTAATTTTATATTCTTTTAACCAACCCGCTAGACCAATAACAAAAAACACAGTCAAGCTTAAAAACATTCTAGCTCCATAAGAAGCTCCACCCCACCAACCATGCCAACTACCAACAATATATGATTGAATTAAAAACAACCCCAAGCCATACCCATACCATTTGTTTAATTTAATATTTTTTAACCAACCCCAAATGCTAATTATTAAAGTAGGGGAGTAGTAAAAAAGACCATTGTTGCTTGAAAACCAAACCTTAATAATCTGAGGGTTAAACCAATTAAATCCTTCCCCTAACAATCCATACGGATTTGTAATCGAACCTATCATTATTAACCAAGTTAAAAGTTGAAGAGAAAAAACCACTCCAAAACCCACCAGAGAGGCTATAAAGCTTTTTAAGTTTTCTTTAAAGGTTAGTAATAATAATGGCAAAATAAAAATTGCATCTTGGGGTCTGATTAAAGCAATTAGGCCAACCAAACAACCTAAACTAAAAAACTTTTTAAAATTCAACTTAGTTGAATTATTAACCAATAAATAAACCAACCAAGAGCTTATAAAAATATTGGAGGGATGAGAATTGACCGGATCAATACCGGTATAAAAAATTAAATTCGTTGTCAAAAAAATTATTACTGTTGCTAGTAAGGCAGAAGATTTATTAGTAATTTTTTTAGCGGTTTTATAAGCCAAAAAAATTCCCAACCAACCATAAAAAACTGACCCAAGCCCAACAAAAATTCTATAAAGATGATGATATCCATCAGCTGGAATACTGCTTACCATAGATAATCCAAGACTTATTAAATGAGCCACAACAAACCAAGGCAACCATAAAATTGGGGTACCAATTGAGTATTTATTCAGTAATTTGCCGGCCGGAGTAACAATTGAGTTAAAGAAAAAAGGTTGAGTTTGCGATTCATTTGAAAAGTCAATATCTTGGTCAATTACCCACGATCTTGTATATGAGTAATAATATCGTCCATCTCCCCAAACCATATTGCCCACCACTAAATAGTGAGCAGTATACAAAAATAAACAAACAGCCAAAATTAATCCAAAAACCTTTTTTTCAATTAAACTCATTAACTATCTATTTTAACCTAACAGACTCCAAACTCAACAATCTTGATAATAGAGCTTGGGCCGAGGCCCTGGAAAACTCTTCATTATTAACAGAGTTTCTGCTATTTTCAAGCATTTCTTCACTTAAATTAAACGCAAGTCCCAAAGCATGATTTTCTCCACTGGAAGAAATCCTACTCTCCACTTTATTTTTTACTTTTTCCGCCACTCCAATTTCTCGATTAACCCTAGCTTGACTGGGAACTCTATTGCTTTGGCTTAAAGTAGCAATATACCCTTCCATTGAAAATTCTCCGGCCTCATGAGCCAAAGCTTTGATTCTAGCTTTAATTTCATCACTAATTCTTCCACGCCTACCTAATTTATCTACTTTCATTCTTAAAGAATAACAACCAGTCATTACCACTCGAGCATATCGATAAGCCCTGGAATAATTGTTAGCATCAATATAGTCCAAAGCTCGGTCAATCATCTTAATTAATCGATCAATATATCTTAATAATCGACGTTTAGAAGACCCGGAAAGAGATTGACTGTTTATATATTCTTTCAACTCATTAAGTTTATTTTTAGCTAAATTAAGTTGCATTTTGCCGGTAGTATCTGTAAGTGGAAAGTTTTTAGGATTATTTGAATTAAAGCTTAAAGTATAAGTATCGGTTTCACCACTATTAATAGTTTCTTTATTTGTACTCCACTTTTCTCCATTAATGGTTAGTTGTCCAATATCTAAACTGTAACTTCCGCTACCGGTTCCAATTATCTCTAATCCATAATCTCCGTCAATCGCATCAAAAATAACCAGTAATTTATCAACTTCTGAATAAATTGCATTACTCATTGGGTTGGCAACTCCATATCCGGCTTCAGCTCCATCCGGCGCTGTCACTTTTATATTAGCGGGGGAATGTAAAAAGAAAACCAAAGCTGGATTTCTGTTTGGGCTATTGTTTCCACTTGCCGGAGTAAAATCACTAATCTCCAAAGAATCTAAAATCGATTGAATACCAACGCTCTCTTCCATTAATTCAACATGACTAGCGCTCACAATTTCCTGAGAAACATCATCCATCAAAGCACTTTTATCAAGAACAGTTAAATCACCCTTATCCGTATACTCAAAAGAAATAGGCTTACCATCTAGCCATTTACCTAATAATCTATCTGTTAAGCTTCTGTCTCCAAGTTTAATCCACTCAATAGAATCATCATCACTATTTTCATTGCCGGCAATATTTGTCATTAAATCCTTTAAACCGGTCTCAATGGAATTTTTTAAATTATCCAAATAACTATTAAAAGAATTCATTGTGGTTACATTAATAGTTTGATCGTCACCATCTTTTGCAAAATCAAAAATAGGGGTTAAATTATTTAAGCTGGGAGAAAGATTATGAACCGCGGTTACCGGAGAAGAATAATTATTTTTATGAATTTGAAGATAAAGTTGTAAAGCTATCCATTGCCAAGACCATCTATCTCCGATTTCTGCTCCGGACCAACTCTGCCATGCGGTTATAGCCCCTTTGTGAGGAGAACCGGAAGTTACTAATTTATTGACTTTATCATGACCATGTTTTTGACTATAAGCTCGAGAAACTACTCCACCAAAACTATGCCCGATTAAATTAACTTTTGTATCAATTGGCTTTCCTGATAAGACTATATTTTCAATATAGTCTTTCAAATCATCGGCTAATTCATCGGTGGGCTTTCTCCAGTCATAATAAAATTCAAAATAATCATCACCCTCGACATAACCACCATTATCTATAAAAGTTGATTTAATATTATTATAAACTTTAACAAAAGGGGTCTTTTTCCAAACCCCGCCACTCCCACCGGAAATCATATCACCGGTATTCCAGCTCCCCCCAAATCCTGGCACTAAAACAATTGGCACATTTGTTGGTTGTGGTAAAAGAGGACAATTGAAAAGAAATGGATGAAAATTAATAAAAGAACTTATTGAATCTCCAGACCCACTGCCAACTCCTGAAGGACCATCATTAGAACCCCACCAATTATTAGTAGCGTCCATAGTTGATGATAAATATTGATTAACAAAACTTGTAGCTGAGTTACCAGATATACAACTATTATTGACTGTTGAGGTTCCAACACTATAAAATCCTCCACCATTTTTAGTTGCACTATTATTTTGGATAATACTATTATTAATTGTAATAGTGCCAAGTAAATAATTATAAATACCTCCACCTAACCCAAAATTGTTAAATGCAACAGTTACGGTATTGTTAGAAATAACACTATTAGAAATATTAATCACTCCACTATGATTATGTATTGCTCCACCATGATTTTGAGCAGAGTTATTTGAAAAAGTAGTATTACTAATATTTATAGGACCTTGGGAATAAAGAGCACCGCCATTATTTTCTGCAAAGTTATTAGAAATAATACTATCTGTAATTGTTACAACTGAATCACCTCGTTTAAGGAGGCCACCTCCACTAGCTGAACCAAATGCACTGTTATTCGATATTGTGCTATTTGTAATTACCGCAGAAGCGTCATATCCAACCCATATACCTGCACCTCCTCCATTTGCTGAAATATTATTAGAAACAACGACATCATTAATAACTAAATTACTATCTAAATTTAAAATTCCGCCACCTCCCCAAAAACCACCAATACTTTCCCCGCCACTAATTGTTAAGTTGTTTAAAGTTAAACTTCCAGGAAAAGCAATTTCAAATATACGAAATTTAGGTGCA
>JAYEMX010000007.1:0-19884 GCA_034718535.1 Patescibacteria group bacterium
GGTTAAAAAGAAGATAATTGATAAAAGAGAAAGGAAATTAGTAATATAAGTGAGGATAGATTGAGGTAAATTAAGATTGGTTAGTTTGAAAATTCCAAGAATGATTAGGATCAAAATAATGGGCAGACCGGCGGATTGCAGATCGGAGGGAGATGAGAACATGGTATTTGAGATAGCAAAAAGTAGATAGCCAAAAAGTAAGAGCAAATAAATAGAAAGATTGGTTAAGGCAGATAGAGAAGTAAAGGTAATGGTGGTGGGATTGAGATTTAGGCCAAAGGTTAATATGAGCCAGAGAATCGCAGTACCAAAGATAAATGGGGCGGTGCCGATGAGAGTTAAACGAATAGGATCGGTGTGAGCGATTTGGGCGGAGCCTAATTGTAAGCTTGACGTTGAAGGTTTGGAACCGTGAAGCATGGGCTTGAGGGTCATTTTGCCGGTGGGAACGTGGAGGATGGCGGCGGTTAAAATATGGGAAAATTCGTGGAGAAAAATACCGGGAAGAAGAAGAAAAAAAAGAAGATTTATGGAAATTGTTTTAGATTTGGTGATTTTTGAAAAGAGCTTAAGAAGTTGGTTAATAAGAGAACGAGAAGATAAATAAAGCAAGATAATGGATGAAGTAAAAATGAGGATGGATAAAAGCATAGGTAGCTGGTTACAAAATTAGTGATTATTGATATAGTTAACTACAAAATCCCCATAACTAATATTATTAAGCCTTGGAATTGGTTTATCGGAACCATAATAATTATTAGCAGCAGTTCTAACCCCTTCAATGTTTAAGGTGGTTAAACAAGATAAATTGCCGGCCTTGATTTTTAAAAGTCGGGCGGCTACGGCAAGAGAGTCTTCAAAATCACAAATATTTTCATCTTCATGAGCTGTGGCAAACCAAGCATTGAACCAGTTTTTTTTATCTTCGTAAACTTGATTGGTTTCGGGGTTACAGTAATTACCACAAATTTTTCCTTTACTTTTATCACAATTAACACATTCCCAACCAGCAGTAATTTGCATTGGGCCAGTAGCAGAACAATAGTTGGGTTGACAAGCAAAACTTTTACCACCACTTGAAGGGGTAAAGTTGCCTTCAATAAGTAAAATAGCTTTAAGAATAAGGCTGTCAACGCATTCATTGTTGGCGACTTTTTCAATAGTAGCATCAAAATCAGTTGGAATAACAGTTTTATGAAGATCAAGTTTATCCATTAATTCTTGGCAAGAAGAGGTGTTAGCGGCAGGAGTTAGGTTGGTTTGATCAAGAAAGGGAAGACACTCTGGTGCAAAAGGAATATATGTGTCGGCTTTATGAAAACGGGCAAGTAAATTTTCTTTTTGGCAATGAACCCAACCAAGGTATTTATAGTAGTATTTGGCGGTATTGCCCGGATTTTTATTACCAGCTTCGGCAAGACCGTTATCAAAAGAATAGTTTGGATTTTTCTCATCTTCATAACCAACTCCGGGCCAATTTTCGGGAGGATTGGCTTGGATTTCGGCCCTTGACCTAAAAATGTTAAAAAGAGCAAACTTGCCTGTAGTAAGATTATCTGTAATTTCAACTACAAATGGGGTTAGGGTTTGAAAAGAGGCGGGTGAAAAACGAACTTTTTTTTCGTAATAACATTTTGAGTCATTATCTTGATTGTCTACGCAATTAGGATCATATTGTTTTTTAGGAGTGTTGATAGTAAGTGTTTTATCAACAGTAGTGTTAATTGCCGAATCAAAAGCAACATCTCCAGGGGATAAAATAACTGGATTTTGAGGATCACAAACAGTACCTGAATCAGGTGCCATATTTTGTCCGGATTCAATCCAGAACGGATCATTGGTCCAAGGAGCGGGAATAATCCATTGAGAAAGAAGTTTTGGGTCTTTGGGGGTAGGATTTTCCCGAGGAGAGAGGGCATGAGAAAGAAAGCTTGAAACTTCATAGGTTCTAGCTAAATGAGGATGGAAAACTTGATCAACAATTTGTGGTTCGCTGGTTTGATTAGGTTCATCATAAACTATGATTTGACCAACAGAATCTTCGCGGGTGAACATGGGAACGTAATCCCAAAGATTAAACCATTGGGAACAGTTTTTTCCTTCTGAGTCACAGTCAGCCCAGTTATCATAAGCTATTCTATATTCTTCCCAAGTGTTAAATTCTTCATCTTTCGGAAGAGGAGCCCAGTGGTTGTAAAAGTGGTTAAGGGTAAAATTTTGAACAGGGGTGTTTGGATTGACTTTGATACTTGAAGGTTTAAAGCCATAAATTTCCTCTAGTTCTTCAAAGGTTTCGTAGTCACCGTGACCTCTTTTAATTAAAACTCTTTTAAGCTTATCTTGATAACCTGAAGAGGCTAACCTTCTAAGAACACCGTAGCGTATGAATAATTTTTGACGATCTTCAATACTTGAAGGGGTGTTTTCAGGCTCAGGCTCGTAAAAAGCACGACCCTCAAAATAGTCTGCTAAGTAAAGTTTTCCTAAAAGGGGAAATAAGACTTCATTACTATTAGTTTCAATTGTTAATTCATCGTTGGTTTTAGAAAGAAGGGGGGTGGTAAATTCAGTAAAGTTAGAGTTTAGGATTCCATTGACAGTAAGAGTTGTTGTTTTACTGCGTTTATCAAACTGGGTAAGATGAACTGCTGTTGGTCGTTGAGCGCAGTAGGGAGTGAGAAACTCAGCCCCAAGATTTTCTTCTATTGGATTTTTGGGAAAAGGTCGGAGGGGGTGAGGTTTATCAGTGGCATGAATTTTTGGGATAAAGCCAAATAAAAACAGATAAAAAATAATCAACAGTTTCATTAAAGTAAGTATAACACTGAGAATTAAATTATAAGAAGGTTACGAAAGGTTTTGTAACATAAGGTTACGAACCTTACTGTAGGGTTGCTGGGCTTAGTTGCCGGTGAGGGAGAAATTGGTTAAAGTTTCTAAATCTATTCCGGTAAAGTCTGCAATAAATTGGAGTATGAACCAAGAGCCGATGGCAACTAAAAGACCAACAACAGCCATGGTAATGGTAGAACTGGCCGAGGCGGTTTTTTTTGGGTCGCCACCTGAGGTTAAATATTTAAAACCGCCAACAATTAACATGATAAAAAGAGCAATACCTCCAAGAGTAATAACAAGACCAAGGATATGTTCAAAAATACCTTCCAATTCGGAAAAAGTGGCAGCTGTATCAGCGGCCATAATTAACTACCGGCGGTGGGAATAGAGAAATTAAAGACATCAACACCAAAAAAGTAACCAATGATTTTCATTAAAGCCCAAGCAGCGGCAACAATTCCAAGACCAACTAAGGCCATGGTAATGCGATCACGAGCGGCTTGAGTTTGAGTTTTGTCACCACCGGAAAGAATCCATTGAATGCCTCCCCAAACAAGAAAAGCAAAAGTAAGAATGGAGGCAACGATCATGGCTACTTGAATGCCGGCGGAAAGAAGATTGCCAATATCTTTAACACCAGTAGCAGGTTCTTTAATGGAAATGGTTTCTTCAGCAAGGATAGATTTGATTAATTTCATATATGATTATTATGAAAAGATTTTACTATATTGTCAATAGAGAAGGTTACGAACTAAAACTTCGGAAAGTTCGTAACCTAAGGGGATGGCAACTTAATGTCAAATGTTCCTTGGGCGGAAGAGGAAAGTCCCAAAAAATATATTATTAGTCGCCAGAAAATCCAGACAACAGCAGTAATGACTAAGCCGGTAATGGCTTGAGTAATTTTTGATTTGGCTGATTTAACTTTTTCTTGTTCTCCTCCGGAGATTATGTATTCAAGGCCACCCCAAAGAAGATAGATAAAAGTGGAGATAGAGGCAATTACCAAGATAATTTGGATAAAGTTATGTAAGAAACCACCAATTGATTTGATTTTAAAGAATCCGGAAACTTCAGAATTGATGTTGGTAGTTAATTCTGTTGAACTGTTGGTTTCAGGTAAAGGGATATAATCTTTGTCTTTATTATTATAAGGGATGTTGACTTTATCTCCGGCATCATAGCTGAGTAAATTATTGTTTGATTTAATTAGGATTTTTTTAATCATATTTATTTTAATACTTGCCAGTTGGGATTTAAAATATTTAAGCCAGTGACAACACTAATTAACTTTATAATGGCATAAGAAAGAGCCAGAAAAGTAAGACCAAAGATTCCATTAAACATTTTGTCTTTAGCTCTTTTGAGGCGATCTTGACTTGAGCCGGAAAAAATCCAGTCTAAGGCTCCCCAAGCCAAATAAAGAAGAGTGGCAATGCTACCAAAAATAACTAAAGTTTTCCAAAGAATGGCAATGTATTTAACTAAACCAGTTTTTGCGGAAAGGTTGGGAATGGCTTGATTAGTAATAGGCATATTAATGATTATACATTATCCATTTAACTCAAAGGTTCCGAATCGTTTCTTATTGAGGGCGAAGAGAATTTAAAACGTTTTCCGGGGTCAGAATATTAATGCCGGTTAGTTTTCCAATAAGATAAGTAATGGGAAGAACAGCGGCGGTGGCAATAAGACCGATAATGGCGTCACTCATTTGTTTTTTTGCTTTTTCCAGTTGGTTGGAATCGTGGCCACCAGTGATCCAAGTAAAGGCTCCGATAACAAACCAAAACAAAAAAGCCAGACCGGCAAAAATGGTTATGGTTGAAACTATGCTGGAGATAATTTCAGTAAATCTAAGAGCAGGGTCGGTGGTTTTATTGGCATCGGAAAAGCCGGAAAAGCCGGTTAATTGAATCATGGAGTACCTCCAGGAATTTTTGGATTAAGAATGGCAGTAGAATCACCAAAGAAAATAAGACCAATTAAGGCGGCAAGGGCAATTGAGGAGGCAATGATGGCTAAGCCCAAAACAGACATCCAGATTTTAGAAGAAGCTTTTTTGGCAAGTTCGGGTTTTCCGGATGAACCGATATATTGAATACCGGCAACAATAAAATTAAAAAGAGTTAGAATGGCACCAACCCAGATGGTAATTTTTAAAATGTTGTTGAAAAAAAGAATTAATCCGGTAGTGTCTTGACTGCCGTATTTTTCTACTCCCGCGGGGGCTCCAATATTTCCGAAGAAGGTTTTAGCATCGGTTAGGAGGGGAGTAATCATAATTAATTAGAAAAGATCATATATTCTGAAAATAAATCGGTTGGTTTGGTGAGAGGAATACCGAGAAGGTTTGATAATAAAGATGCAATGGGGTAAGCGGCGGCGGATATAAAAATACCGATTAAAGCGTTGGTCATCATGGTACGGGCGGTTTGAATTTTTTGGGCATCTCCGGCAGAAGTGATTAACTGGACTGTAGCGACGATAAAATAGATAAGAAAAGCAAATCCGGCAACCATAGTAACAACACCTATGATATTAGATATAACCGTTGACAGACGACCTCCCAAACTAGTTTGTTTATCAAAAGTATAACCAAGGGGTTTACCGAGAGGTCCGATTGGGGGAGTAAATGATTCGGGTGGATCGCCTTGGGCTAATAGAGTGGTTATCATATAAATTATGGGAGAAATTCAAATTTTGGTTGAATGAGAGCAGTAGTATCGTCAAAAAATAGTTTACCAATAATGGCGGCTACAATAAAGCTAGCGGCAATAAGGGCAAGCCCATAAGTAGAATAAAGAATGGTGTTGCCGGCTTGCTCAAGTTTATTAGCCTCACCTTCAGCGGTAATGTATTTGTAACCGGCAGAGATGATATTTACCAGAACAAGTAAGCCACCGACAGTATAAAGAAGGGAAATGATTTTATTTAAAAAAGTGATTATGGATTCACCTTGATCAATAACAGTGCCCGAAGGGGGAGAAATAGTGCCAAAAACCGAAAAAACACTCATGAAGTGCCTCCTAATATTTGAATTCCAGTTAAAGCTTCGATGATGCGGATAATCCAGTAAGAGGCAAAAAGAATAACAAAACCTGCAATAGCCGAGCCAATAGTTTTGCCACCTTGCTTGGTTTTTTCAGGATTACCGGCGTTTAGAATAATACTAAGGCCACCAGCAATAATAAAGAAAAATAAAATAATGCCGGCGATGACGTAGATGTTTTTGACAACGAGAGTTAATAAATCACCCGGAGTTGAAAAAACTTCTTGAACTGTTTGACTATCATTTAACTTAAAGGCCTCACCAATATTCATATTAAGAATAGGATATCAAAGAATGGTAAAATAAGCGATATGAACCAAGAAAATTTAAAAAAAGAGTTATTGTCTTTAGGTTTTAGAAAAAGATTAATGAATTTTGTATTAACAAAGGTCAATGATTTAAAAGATGCTGAAGAAATAGTTCAAGATGCTTTAATGGGAGGGCTTGATAGTTTGCCAAGATTTAGGGGAGACTGTGAATTATTTACTTTTGTAGCCAGTATAGCCAAACACGAAATAATTGATTTTTATAGAAAGAAAAAGATTAAGCAAATTTTGTTTTCAAGATTGCCTTTTTTGAAAAAATTGGCAAGTGAGGCTTTAGGGCCTGAGTTGGCTTATCAAGAATTGGAGCAAAAGAAAAAGATAGTTAAAGTGTTTAAAAAATTGAGCGAAGGATATTCTCAAGTTTTACGACTAAAGTATATAAAGGGCTTTTCAATGAAGGAAATTGCATTAAAAACCGGTGATAGTGTTAAAGCGATAGAATCGCGACTGACAAGGGCAAGATTAGCTTTTGCGAAAATATATGGTAAAGAAACAAGAAAAAGGGAAATCAGTTTTATCGAAGTGGGCTAAAGTTTTAGTTTTATTGGGAATTAAAGAGAGTTATTTATTTATAAGAAACAGCTGGGGCTTAATAGTTCACCCCTTTAAAACTTTAAGAGTAATCCAAAGGGAAAAAGACAGATCACAACAATTATTGTTTTTTATTTGGCCGATTTTAGTGCTGGGAGTAGGATTATTTTTTATTTGGCCAACTTTAATTATTGTGGCTTTGGCAATGTTTGTTTATTTAGGTTATTGGATGATGAGGGTGTGGAAGGTGGAGGAGTAGGGATGAAGAAATTAAAGTATATTTCAAATTATCTTAAAAAAATGGATAAAGCTAAAGGGCAAAATATTGAAAATATGGTTGGGTGTGTGCAAGTGCCTGTAGGGATAGCTGGGCCGATTAAACTAAATAATAAAAATTATAATGTGCCAATAGCTACAACCGAGGGAGCTTTGGTGGCGAGTATAAATAGGGGTTGTAAAGCGATTAGAAAAAGTAAAGGTTTTAAAGTTTTGGTAAAAGAATCAGGGACAACGAGAGGTCCGGTGTTTAGGGTTAGGGGTATAAAAGAAGGGCAAAAATTAATTAAGTGGGTAGAGAAAAATTTTAAACGATTAGATCGGGTAGCAAAAGTAAAGCATTTAAAACTTTTATCAATTAAACCTCAAATGTTAGGTAAAAATGTGTGGCTAAGATTTAATTTTAAGACTGATGAGGCAATGGGAATGAACATGGTGACAGTGGCGACTCAAGGTATGGTGAGCTTGATTGAAAAAGAATTAAAGATTAAATGTGTGAGTTTGTCTGGTAATTATTGTGTGGATAAAAAACCAAGCTGGTTAAATTTTACTAATGGTAGAGGAAAACAAGTGTGGGCGGAAGTTATGCTTTCTAGAAAAACAATTAAAGATGTTTTAAAAACTACACCGGAAAAAATAATAGAAGTGGTTTATAGGAAGCAATTATTGGGGTCAATTATGAGTGGGTCAATGGGATTTAATGGACATTATGCCAATATTATAGCGGGAGTATTTTTGGCGACTGGACAGGATATGGCGCATGTGGTTGAGGGGAGTATGGGGGTGACGACGGCGGAAATGGAAAGTGGTTTTTTTGAACGGGCAATTTTTTCGGGTTCGAGTACAAACTCGAGTCCTCAAAATTTCAACAAGGAGACTCCTTCCAGCCTGCCTGCGCAGGCAGGCTTCGCTGTCCCGACTCGGCATTCTGCCGGGTCTCCTGTTAAGGAGTCACCTTTACGGAAAGGGTTCAACCTTACGGACCTTAACGAGGCCTCTTCAAAGAAGGTTAACTCCTTGTTATATTTTTCCATTTATTTACCGAGTTTGATGGTGGGAACGGTTGGGGGAGGGACACATTTGGTAACCCAAAAAGAGGCTTTGAAAATAATGGGATTAGGAAATAAAAAAGGTGATTCTTTAAAATTGGCTGAAATAATCGGAGGGGTTGTTTTGGCGGGGGAGTTATCTTTAACAGCGGCTTTGGCAAATGGAGATTTGGCAAAAGCGCATGAGAGATTGGGGAGGGGGAAATGATTTTTTATTTACCTCATTTTTTCAGACACCACGTGTTCGTCTTGTCCGGCGCAAGACGACACCTTGCGTTCTCGTGTTTTGGTTTTGACAAGTCAAAAACCATGCCCAAAACACTTGCGAAAGCTGTCTGTAAAAAGAGGATAAACTGCAATAAGAAAATATAAGTTTATGATAAATCAAAAACAATTTACCAAGGTAGGAATAGTTGGATTTGGGGGGTATGTACCCAAATATAGGATTAAGGTTGAGGAAATTGCCAAGGTGTATGGAAAAGATGGTAAAAAGATAGCCATGAGTTTGGGGGTAAAACAAAAGGCGGTGGCTGATAAAGATGAAGATGCGGTAAGTTTGGCGGTGGAGGCGGGGCAAATAGCTTTGGATAGAGCGGGAATAAAAGCTAAAGAATTAGGAGCAATATTAGTTGGAAGTGAAAGTCATGCTTATGCGGTAAAACCAACAGGAACGATAGTGGCGGATATTTTAGGAACGGGAAGTGATTATTTTTGCGCTGATTTGGAATTTGCCTGTAAAGCCGGAACTACTGGAGTAATAATGATTGCTTCAATGATTGAAGCCGGTTTGATTGATTGTGGTTTGGCTATTGGAGCAGATGTGGCTCAAAGTCAACCTGGAGATGTGCTTGAGTACACGGCCGGAGCCGGAGCCGGAGCAATTATTCTAGGAAGTAGGAAATATAAATGGTTTTCAAGTTTAGAAAGAGTGAGTAGTTATAATTCCGATACGGCTGATTTTTGGAGAAGAGAAGGGGAAAAATATCCAAGTCATGCGGGTAGGTTTACTGGCGAACCGGGATATTTTAAACACGTGATAAGTGGGACTGAAAAGTTTTTGGAAAAAAGTAAAGAAAAAATAAGTAGTTTTGATCAGGTGATTTTGCATATGCCAAATGTAAAATTTGTCAAAAGAGCGGCAAAGAGGTTGGGGGTTAGAGAAAAACAGTTAAAAGAAGGATTAATAGTAGAAAAGATTGGGAATCCATACAGTGGGTCCAGTGTGCTTGGATTGATTAAGGTGTTAGAAAGTGCTGGAAAAAATGAAAAAGTGTTTTTAACCAGTTATGGTTCCGGAGCGGGAAGCGATAGTTTAAGTTTTAAGGTTGAGAAAGAATTACAGAAAAGCGGTGAAAAGAAAGATGTTGATTTAGAAAGCCAATTTAATAATATAGAGTATATTAGTTATACGGAATATTTAAAAAAACAAGGAAGATTATGATAGTAGTAAGCGGAGGGTATCAAACAAAATTTGGGGAGTTGTGGGATAAGTCTTTAAAAGACTTAATTATTGAAGCCGGAGAGGGAGCAATAAAAGACGCAAAGGTTAAAAAAAGTAAAATTGATTTGGTAATTGTGGGAAATAAACTAGCCGGGAAGATTGGTGGTCAGGAGCATTTGGGAAGTTTGGCAATAGATTGTTTGGGTATTCGGGTGCCGGGAATAAGAGTGGAAGCGGCTTGTTCGTCGGGTGGATTAGCAATACATCAAGCAGTCTTGGCAATTAAAGCAAAGCAAGTTGAAACCGTGCTGGTGATTGGAGTGGAAAAGATGACCGATAAAGGAAATGGAGAAATTGCCGAAGCTTTGATGGGAGCGGCAAGTGAAGAAGAAAGACGAGTGGGTTTATCTTTTGTGGGGCTTTATGCTTTAATGGCAAGAGTTTATATGGAAAAGTTTGGAGTAACTAAAAAAGATTTAGCTAAAGTGGCGGTTAAGAATCATAAAAATGCTCTGAAAAATAACAAAGCTCATTTTCAAAAAGAAATTGATATTAATATGGTTCTTAAAGCAAGTATGGTGGCTGAACCTCTTGGTTTATTTGACTGTTCGCCGATTAGTGACGGGGCGGCCGGAGTGGTAATTAGTAAGGGGAGTAAAGGGGTTGAGATAGTAGCAAGTGAAATAGCAAGTGATAGTTTGGGGTTGAGTAGAAGAAAATCATTAATAGAACTTGAGGCAACTCAAGTAGCCGTGAAAAAGGCTTATTTAACTTCAAGGATAAACCCCCGATTGAATCGGGGCAGGCCTGATATGGTTGATTTGGCGGAAGTTCATGATTGTTTTACGATTGGAGAAATTTTAGCTTTGGAAGATTTGGGTTTGGCTAAAAAAGGTGAGGGATACAAAGGAGTGAAAATTCCGATTAATACATCCGGAGGATTAAAAGCTTGTGGGCATCCGGTAGGGGCTACTGGAGTTAAACAAATAGTGGAGATTTATAAACAATTAAATGGAAAAGCGGGTAAGAGGCAAGTGAAAAATGCCAAGATTGGCTTGACCCATAATGTTGGTGGAACTGGCGGGACCGCGGTGGTTCATATATTAAGGAGACAATGATGATAATTTTATTTTTAACTTTTCTTTATTTTGTTTACCTCATTTTTTCAGACACCACGTGTTCGTCTTGTCCGGCGCAAGACGACACCTTGCGTTCTCGTGTTTTGGTTTTGACAAGTCAAAAACCATGCCCAAAACACTTGCGAAAGCTGTCTGTAAAAGAGGATAAACTGCAATAAGAAAATATATTTATGAAATCATCAATAAAAATTTGGAGAGAAAAAGAAGAGAGATATGTTTTTTTGAGTAAAATTGGAAGAGTGGTTAGTTTTACTAAAATTCATGAAGCTCCGAAGGGGTTTAGAAGTTCTTATATTGTAGTGATGGTAGAAGTTGAAAATGGAGAAAGAGTGGTGGGGCAGTTGGTTGGTGATGTAAAGCAGAGTATTAAAATAGGGGATAAGGTGATTGGAGTATTAAGAAAATTAAGAGAGCCAGAAAAAAAAGAAGTAATTAAATATGGAGTTAAATGGAAGAAAATATAAAGGTTGTTAACCACCTAATTGAAAACAAAACTTGTCAATCATTATTTTCCAGAACCGATAGTTTTCCGATTCCAGCGATCGGAAACTATCTGCATACTCGATTTGTTTGTTCTGATTTTTATCAGAAACCCAGCCAAACATATCTGTGTAAGCTTCTGTTAAACAAGATTGACTTTGTTTTAAAGTTTTCAGAAAAATTATCTGTATTTTGTATATGAGTTTGGTCAAAGTTTCAGTACCGGGTAAGATTATTTTAGCGGGAGAGCATAGTGTGGTTTATGGATATCCGGCATTGGTGGCGACGATTAATAAGAGATTAAGGGTGAGTTTAAAGATTGGTGGGAAGAGTCAAGAGATTTTGAGTAAAGAGAAGGATTTGAGGCTTGCTCGGTTTGTTGTGGGGGAGTGTTTGAGAAAGTTTGAAGGTTCGGAACCAGAAGACTTTGGAATAAAATTAACTATTAACTCAGATATTCCGATTGGAGGGTGTGGATCGTCGGCGGCTTTGGCTACGGGGATAGTATGGGCGATGTTAAAGGGAGAGTCTGAGAAATTGAAAAATAAGATTGTAAAAAAGAGTGAAGATTTTCAACATGGCAAAAGTAGTGGGGTTGATCAAACGATTGTGAGAGAAGGTGGAATGGTGTTGTTTTCTGGTTTGAGTAGAAAATCGAGTTTATCCATTAAGGTTGAACCCTCCCTCGTTAACACTCGGGTAAATACCCCGCAGACGCGGGGTTTCCGGAAAGGGTTCAACCTTACGGACCTTATTTTGATAGATAGCGGGAGGCCGGTGGAGACTACGGGTGAGATGGTAAAGCAGGTGGCAAAAGGAAGTTTTCAAAAAGAATTTAAAAGAATGGGAGAGATAGCTAATGATTGGAAGGTGGAGTTAATACAAGAAAATCAGAGATTGTTGGAAGAAATCGGAGTAGTGGGGGAAAAGGCCAAAAAGATAATTAAAGAGATTGAGAATATTGGTGGGACGGCTAAAGTGTGTGGAGCGGGGGGAATTAAAAAAGGATCAGGTATAATATTGGCTTATAACAAAAACATGAAAGAATTAAAAAAGTTAATTATGATTAATAAGTGGGATTACTATAAAGTTAAGTTAGGAGTTGAGGGGGTTAGATATGAATAAAATTAAAGTTTCAACCCCTGGTAAATTAATGTTGTTTGGGGATCATAGTGTGGTTTATAACAGGCCATGCATAGTAGCATCGGTAGATCAAAGATTTGAGGTGGTAGTAGAAAAAATTAAGGGTAAAGAGATGGTGGTTCAGGCGCCGGGAGTGGGAATTTACGATTATAGAAAGGATTTGAATAAATTGGGCGAAACAAGAATAACTAAAGAATTGAGGTTTGTGGAAGTAGTGGTAAGAGAATTTTATTCTAAACGGACCTTTGGAGGGATAAAGATTAAGACAAAAAATCATTTTTCGTCAGAACATGGATTTGGGTCATCGGCGGCGGTAACGGTCGGGCTTTCTAAAGCTTTGTTTGAGTTGAAGGGGATTAAGATAAGTAATAAAAAACTTTTTGATTTTTGTTATAAAGTGGTCTTAGATGTACAAGGGGTGGGAAGTGGATTTGATGTTGCGGCGGCTTTGTATGGAGGGGTATTATATTTTGTGACAGGAGGTAGGAAGATAGAAAAGATTAAGGTTCCGAACTTTTTAACATCTGAGAGTTCGGAACCATCATATATAGTAGTTGGATATACGGGGATAAAGGCAGATACACCGACTTTGGTGAGGCAAGTAGCTGAATTAAAAAGACATGATCCGGAGAAAATTGAAAAGTGTTTTGATGAGATTACCAAGATTGTTAAAAAGGCAAAAATTAGTTTAGAAAAAAAAGATTGGAAGAGAGCGGGAGAGTTAATGAACGAAAATCAAGTTAAGTTAGAGGAGTTGGGAGTGAGTAGTGTGGAGTTGGATAATTTAATTAAGGCGGCAAGAGAAGCCGGAGCATATGGAGCAAAACTATCCGGAGCCGGGGGAGGAGATTGTATGTTGGCTGTGGTTAATAAAAAAACCAAAGATAAAGTAGAAAAAGCAATTGAAGATGCTGGGGGAGAAGTAATGAGAGTAAAATTAGGAGCAGAAGGAGCTAAAATAGAATGATGAAAGCAAAAGTTTTTGCACCAGTTAATTTAGCATTGATAAAGTATTGGGGAAAAAAGAATACTGAATTAAGAATTCCGGCAAATTCTAATTTATCAATTTGTTTGAATAAATTAGGAACAAGAACAGAAGTTGAGTTTAAGAAAGAATTAAAAAATGATGAAGTAATAATTGATGATAAAGAAGTAATTGGTCGAGATAGAGATAGGGTTGTAAATCATTTAAATAAAATAAGAAAAGTAGCTAATAAAAATTTAAAAGCAAGAGTTGTAAGTAAAAATAATTTTCCTAAAAAAGCGGGACTATCATCATCTGCGTCTGGGTTTGCGGCTTTAACTTTAGCTGGAACAAAAGCAATTGGCTTAAATCTTAATAAAAAAGATTTGTCGAGATTGGCTCGAATGGGATCTGGTTCAGCCTGTCGAAGTATTGATGATGGTTGGGTAGAGTGGTTGGCGGGAGATTCTGATAAAAATAGTTATGGAAAAAGTATTTTTAGTAAAGATTATTGGGAGATTAGAATATTGGTGGTGGTATTGAGTCAAAAAGAAAAAAGGGTTAGTTCAACAGATGGGCATGCAGTGGCAAATACAAGCCCTTTTTTTAAAACAAGATTAAATAATGTTAATAAAAGATTAAAAGATTTAAAAGAAGCTATAAACCAAAAGGATTTTAGTAAGTTTGGTGAATTAATCGAGGATGATTGTTTGAGTATGCATAGTGTGATGCTAACAAGTAAACCTAACTTAGTTTATTGGTTGCCGGAAACAGTGAGAGTAATGCGATCAGTGCAGAGTTGGAGAGAAAATGGTTTGGAAAGTTATTTTACTGTTAATACGGGGCAGAATGTGTTTGTAGTATGTAAGCCGGGAAACGAGGATGAATTGGCTGATAAGTTATCACAACTTAAAGGTGTAATAGAGGTGAGAAGAGATGGGATTGGAAAAGGGGCGAGATTAGTTTAGTTTGTAGCAATCCTATAGTTAGTCAAGGTAGCGAACCTTGAGTTGATTATTTGCCGAGGTTTTGGGTTTGTTGTTGCCACCATTGAATGGCTTGATCAAGTTGTTTGGCTTTAAAATCGGGGAAGAGAATGTTGGTAAAGTAAAGTTGGGTGTAGGCTGTTTGCCAGAGCATAAAGTTGGAAAATCGCGAGTGTCCTCCGGGGCGAATAAGAAGGTCGGGGTTGGGGAGATTTGATGTGTCGAGGTATTGAGAGAATTGAGTTGGAGTTAGTTTTTTCGGGTTCGACGCTACGGTCGGACTTGAGTCCTTTAAGGACAGTCCTTCCGGCTTTGCCGTCCCGACTCGGCATTCTGCCGGGTCTCCTGTTAAGGACTGTCCTTGTTCGAACAATTTATTAATTGCTCGAATAATTTCATCTTGGCCACCATAATTAATAGCAATAATAATAGTAATTTTATTGTTGTTTTTTGATCTTTCAACAGTATCTTTTATTAATTTTTGAATATCTTTGGGTAATTTATTTAAATCTCCAATAGTTTTTAGCTTAGCCCCTTTATTTATAATGATATCTAGTTTTTTATTAAAGAAATAATGCATTAATTTAAAATATTTTTCCATCCAGTCTTGGCCCCGTTTCCAGTTTTCAGTGGATAAGACCCAGAAGGTTAGAAAGGGAATTTTGAGTTTGATGGAATGATCAACCAGTTTTTCTATAGTGTTGTCGATTGCATATTTGTGGCCACTAAATTCCGGCAAGTTTTTTTGTTTAGCCCAACGGCGATTACCGTCACAAAGAATGGCAATGTGTTGAGGAATTTTCATAATAAGATAATAAGATTAAGGTTCTACATGAAGGTTACGAACCTTATGTTAGGAACCAAGGATGTTGATGCCAAATATTTTTTCTAAAAGTTGAGAAATCCAGTAAGAGGCGAAAATAATAAAAAAGCCAACAATACCAAAAGTAAGTTGTTGTCCGGCTTTTTTGGATTTTTCCGGATTGCCGGCAGAGGCAAACATAGAAAATCCGGCGGCGATGATAATGAAAAATAAGATTAAGCCGGCGGCGATAAAGATATAAGGTAGGAGATTGGTAATGAGAGAGCCTAGGTCGGTAAAGGTTGAAAGTTGGTCGGTAATTTTAAGATCACCATTATTGCCCGGTAAAGTGATTGATGTGTAGATCATAATTTGTTTATGGCTATTTCTTGTTTTTGATTAGAATTCGAACTGAATCCTGGAATTTTTAAAATATCAACACCAATTAATCTTAGCAGAAAAACGGAAAAGATAATAAAAAGTAAGCCAACAAGAGCAGAGGTGATGATTTCACCGCCCTTTTTAGTATTTTCCGGATTACCGGCAGAGGTGATTAAAACAAAAGCTCCGTAAAGTATGAGTAAAAAAGCTAGGCCGGCTCCAATAGAAATACCGCGAGTGAGAATGGTGTCAGTAAAAGCACCAATGCCGGTTGGGATACAACCGATAGCGGTTTGGATGCCAATTGAGCCGTCAGAGGTAGGGCAAGTTTCCGGGCCGGGAATCATTGATGGAGTTGGAATCGAGTTTGTGCAAACCTCAGAAGTGTTTTCAGAATCTCGGCATTCTTTTTTATCTTTTTTATATGGATTTGATTCAATACAGACACAGCCGGCGGCGATACAGGTTTCTTCGGTAGGGTAACAGGTTGGTTCTTGAATATTTTCTTGGATGGTTAAAATGTAATCAGTTTCACAGACTTTAGTGTATTCTTTGAAAATAACTAATTTATAAGATCCTGTTTTATTAAGTGAAGGGATATTTGTAGTTATACTTCCTTGATTATTAGTTAGAATACTAAAGATAGTTTCATTATAAAGAGAACCTTTATGGTGAATTTCAAGATTATAGGATTGTAGACTTTCAAGGTCTTTAACATCCATGTTTACTGAATCATTTAAATCAGCTGGATTGGGAGTAAAAGTAACATTACAGGTATCTGATGGAGTTGTGGCATAGATTACAAGAGGTTCAGTCACTCTACAAATTTCTTGATTATTTTTATCCCATCCTAGATCTAAGACTAGAATAACCTGAACATCGTTGGGCAAATCGAACTCTTCTTGAAAAACCAAAGGGTTGCCAAGATAAGTTTGCTTTGAGGTAAAATCCCAAGAATCTGTAAATTCTAAACGGTATTCACTTCCTGTAGACATATCACCCTCAACAGTAAAAGTTACATAGTCTGGTTGTTGTTGGTCAAGATAAAGGGGGTTTTGACTAAAAGTAATGGTTTTTCCGGAGCCACATTGGTAGGTGAGATTATTGGCATAAGTCGGCTGAGGAAAAAGAAGTAAAGTAAAAAGAAAAAATAGTAAGGTCAGTAAAAGTTTTTTCATTAAATTAAGTTTAACATGAAGAAATAGTATAATGAAGTGATGAAGAAGATTTTGGGATTATTGTTAATAATAGGTTTAGTATTGGGAGTTGGTTTGAAAATAGTGAAGGCAGATGAGTTGGATGATATTAGTAAACAAATTCAAGAATTAACCCAGGCTAGAGAAATGAGTGTGGCAGCGACCAAACCTTTGGAGGCTCAATTGGGAAGGTTGGAAGAAAAACTAAATGCGGCCGAGGCTGGAATTAAGAAAGCTAAAGAAGAATTGCGAGGGCTTGAGGCAAGTATTGATAAACGAGAAAGAGATTTTAGTGAGCAATATGTTTTATTAGCCGAAAGAGCTTTGTCTTTTTATAAATCCTCGCGAGCACCGTCCGGTTTGTTTGTTTTGTTTTCCGGCGGTGGAATGGCTCGAGATCTTTTTTATAGCAGAGTGGTGACGGATAGAGATAAAGATGAGATAGCCATGATTACCGAGGATTTAGTTCAATTATCTCGTGATAAAAAAAAGGCGGAAGCAGATAAAATTCGATTGGCGGATTTGCAGGTAAAACTGGATAAAGAGGCTGATTTTTTTAAGGGAGAGATAGCCGGAGCCAAGAAATATCAATCTGATTTAAGTTCTCAAATTGCTACTTTAAATGCCAAACAGCAGTCGATTATTTCTCAAAGACAATCAAGTTTAAATTTACCTCAATCTTTAGGTGCAGGTCCAATGATGTGTGTTGATGACAGGGATGATAAATATAATCCGGGATTTTCAAATGCTTATGCTTTTTTTACTTACGGGATTCCGCATCGAGTAGGAATGAATCAATATGGAGCTTATGGTAGGGCTAGGGCAGGGCAGGACTACAAACAGATTCTTAATGCTTATTTTAGCGGGATTAGTTTTGAAGGTGATAAGGAAAATATTGAGATTAAAATTCAAGGTCATGGAACAAAAAAGTTGGATGAATATTTGTTGGGAATTTATGAGATGCCGGAAAATTGGGATATTCAGGCTTTAAAAGCTCAAGCTGTGGCGGCTAGGAGCTATGCTTTAGCATATACAAATAATGGAGCTAATGAGATTTGTACCACTCAAGCTTGTCAAGTGTGGAAATCGGATGAAAAAACAGGTCAGTGGAAGCAGGCGGTAGAGCAAACCAAAGGGGAGATAATGAAGCATGGTGGTGAAATTGTTAAGGCTTGGTACTCTTCTACCGATGGAGGTTATACGCATACTTCCGGAGAGGTTTGGGGGTCAAATAAAGGATGGACAAGAAATTTAAGAGATACAAATGGTGATGCAAATAGCTTTGGGGAGTTAAATGATAAGGCTTACGACAAAGACTCTCCTTGTTTTTATGCGGCTCAAGGATCAAGAAGTGAATATAATAAGTCGGCTTGGCTAAAAGGGGAAGAAGTGGCAGATATTGCGAATGTAATTATGTTGGCTAAACGAGATAGTAGTGTTGGGGACCATTTATATCAGACAGATAAACCCCATCCATATGGTGGAGAGATTTGGAATGAAGAAAAAGTTAAACAAGAATTGAGGCAAAAAGGAGGGTCTCCGATTGATAATGTTTCAAGTGTTAGTGTTGGGGCAGATTTTGGTAGTGGAAAAACCACAACAATAATAATTAATGGAATTAGTTTTGATGGAAATGAATTTAAGAATTGGTTTAATTTAAGGGCACCGGCTAATATTCAAATTGTAGGGCCGTTGTATAATGTAGAAAGGAGATAGAGAAAGTGACAGGGTCAGACCCTGTCAGTGAGAATATGCCAGATGTATTTGTGTCAAAAAAGAAGAAAAATACCAAGGTTTCTAAATTTTCGGGTTTGAGTACAAACTCGAGTCCTCAAAGTTTCAACAAGGAGACTCCTTCCAGCCTGCCTGCGCAGGCAGGCTTCGCTGTCCCGACTCGGCATTCTGCTCCCGATTTAATCGGGATTAAGGAGTCACCTTTACGGAAAGGGTTCAACCTTAAAAAACTTAAAAAAGGAGCGGGGGAGGAGTATGTGACGGTGGCGGAAAAGTTGGTAAAAGAAAAAAATGGGACTAAATTAAGAATATTTAATGTTTTACCCAAAAAAGTGAAGTTTGAAACCCAAGAAGCTAAAGAGATAATTTTGGTATTACTTAGACAGCATTGGGCGACTCAATTATCTTGGATGATAACGGCAGGGCTTATGATCTTGGCACCAATTAGTTTAATATGGATTCCATTGATTTCATTTATGCCCGGAAATTTTCAAACAATGGCGTTGATAATGTGGTATTTATTAATAATTGCTTTTATTTATGAAAAGTTTATAACTTGGTTTTATCATGTGTTTATTATTACCGACGAGAGAGTAATTGATGTGGATTTTTACAACTTATTATATAAAGAAGTAAGTGAAGCTAAAATTGATAATATTGAAGATGTAACTTACAGGCAGGGAGGGGTGGCCAGGGCGATATTTGATTATGGAGATGTGGAAATGCAAACAGCCGGAGAAAAACAAGAGTTTAAGATTGAAAATGTGGCGGAACCTCATAGGGTGGTTAAAATTCTTAATGAATTGAAGTTAGAAGAAGAGTATGAAAAAATTATGGGGAGGGTGAGATGACTCCTTTTGATAATTTTTTGAAATACTTAAGTAAAACTTGGCAGATTGATTTGTTTTGGTTGGCAAAAGGCGGAGTTTTATTGCTTCTTTTTCTATATTTTTTGTTTACATTAGTGGTGATAAGACAAATAAAGACAATGAGTCAAACAATCACCGGAGTATTGGAAAAAGAATTAATATTGGCGGCACAGTTATTAATGATTTTGGCAATAGGAGTATTTTTTATAGCGATAATTATTCTATAATAAGTTTAGTGATATGAAGATAAATGTTTCTAAAATAGTAGGGGTGGCAAATAGCAAAGCTTGGGCTCAAGTGCATGAATTTAGGCCGGAGTCAAAGTTTTCGGGTTCGAGTACAGACTCGAGTCCATCCATTAAGGTTGAACCCTCCCTCGTTAACACTCGGGTAAATACCCCGCAGACGCGGGGTTTCCGGAAAGGGTTTAACCTTACAAGAACGGACCTTAATAAAAGCCATGGACAGTTGATGGCGGGTTTGTCGTTTAAAGCTAAAAAAGAAGAAATAGAAGTGAGTTCGTTTGGAACGGAAATAATTAAACGCTTACAAGAACTTTATTATTCTAATAAAAGCGCTGGTGTTTTAAAGAAGATGAGTCAAGTGATGGAAAGTTTGGGGGCGGAATTTTTTAATGAAGTAGAGTTGGAAATGGTAATGATGGTGGTTTTAGAGGTGGG
>JAYEMX010000008.1:0-5446 GCA_034718535.1 Patescibacteria group bacterium
TTTTTCCCTTTCTCATCCAAGAAACTCATCTCAATTGCCTGTATCTGCATTATCAAAAAATCACCCTGAGTAAAACCTCTCTCTTTTATCAACTTTCGCCACTCTTGACTCAAACTATAATCAGTCGTCACTGGATTGTCAGTATTAACCGACACCAAAACGCCTTGATCATACCAATAATTAATTGGATGTTTTTTCAAATTAGACACCGCTCCTGTCAAAACATTACTCTGCAAGCACATCTCCACCCCAACCCCCCTCGCCTTTAATAATTTTACCAATCTATCAGCTTCGGGAAAAATATTTACTCCATGTCCAATTCTGTCAGCTTTCAACACCTTAACTGCCGACTCAATACTTTGCCAACCGGCCGCTTCACCGGCATGAATAGTTGTTTTAAAACCCAAACTTCTGGTTAACTTAAATATCTTTTTATAATCTTCATTTAAATACTTAGCTTCATCTCCACACAAATCCACTCCCACTATTACTTTCATGTTTCTCTTTAGCAACTCCACCAACTCCAGGTTTTTTTTCACTCCATCTTCTCTTTTAAAACTAACAATCAATCTCACCTTTATCTTAAATTTTTTACTGGCTCTTTTTACTCCCCTAACCAAAGCTTTAAAAAACTCATCTACGCTTAAATCCTTGCGCTCGTGAGCCAACGGACAAACTCGTAACTCCAAATAAATCACTTTATCTTCAACCGCATCAACTACTACCTCAAAAGCCAATCTTTCAATTTCCTTTTTACTAAGTTTCAAGCTCCGAATATACTTTGTCCCTAACTTACTTATAAACTCAACCAAACTCTTCTTCCTCTTGTCAGCTTTTAACCTTTGACTGAACTTCCTTAATGACAGTCGATCCTTAGGATGCCTTTTTTTATAAAACTCAAATAACGTCTCCACCCTAAGAGCACCTTCAAAGTGTCGATGCAAATCAACTTTTGGCAGGCTTTTTACTTGAAAATCTCTTACCATAAATTCACAAAAACAATTACTCGGGCATTAGATTTGTAGCGAAATAAGAAATATAGTACATTAAATACACACAATCCCCACATCGCTATGCCTCTCTCCCCGCCTCTTCTTCCCTTACCTTGATCGCAAATCCTAATAAATCTCGCCTACCAATAATCATTCTTCTTTTTAATTTAGATCTATCCGATACCGAAGCCGAAGTCTTAATTTTTTTACCTTTCAGCCAAAAAGTAATTCCCACCACTTTTCTTTCTTCTCTTCCAAGAGCAGACCTATATCCTATCTCCCATAAAATATTCTCAGGATCAAGCAAACCCAACTCTTTAGCTAAATCTCTATCAATCGAACTTCTAAAAGCCCCGGTATCAATCTTCGCTTTTACCGTCTGCTTTTCACCCAAAAAATTCCCTACTTCCACTTCTTCAAATACCCCTGCATACAAAGCTCCTCCTTGAATTGATTCATCTTCATCTCTGGCCGCAAACAACTGTTTACCAATCTCTATCCCTTGCCTAACCGTCTTCACCTTAAGACCCTCAACCCTCTCCAACCTCCGCCTTAATCCAGCCTCATTAGCTATTTGTATCTTTAAACCGGGTTGAGAATTAATCTCTAAAACCATCGGCTTACTTTTAAGTTTTCCACTTTTAGTTTTATTTGGCTGTAAAGCAATATCTACTCTACAAAACCCCAAACCCACTACTTCAGCCGTTTTAACCGCTAACTTTAAAACTCTGTCCCACCTTGGTATTTTTATCCCCTTTAACTTTCTTCTGGTTCCGGGGAAAAACTTTATCTCATGCGTATGCTTAATTCCTTTTGTCGTCACACCCGTAGCCATATCAATCCCACAAGCCACCGCCCCCTGAAACATGTTTGCTTTTCCATGCGACTCCTTAGTCGGCAACCTTAAAAAAGCCATCACCGGCACCCTGTTAAACACCAACACTCCCACATCCGGCGTCCCCTGAAAACTAATTGGCTTAAACCTTGGGTGAACCCTAACTCTTTCTTCTATAAATGCATTATCCGGCAAATCAAATCTTGAAAATCTACCCCCCAAAATATCCTTACAATGTAGTCTCAAATCCTGAATCGTAACCATCTCTTTATCCACCGTCACCCACTCCCCGGCAAATTCTCCACCTTTTTCAATCACCAAAATTCCTTCACCCCCCAAACCTTGACTCGGCTTAACCACAAAACTTTCTGGCAGTCTAGTAAAATCATACTTTTCCACTGCTTGTTCGTCTCTAAACATTCTAAAAAGCTTAGGCACAGATAACTTATTTTTTTTCAATAACGATTTTGTCACCAATTTACTCTTGGAAATCCTCTTGGCCTTAACCCTATTATATCTGGATTGATATAGATGATTTCGGGCATTCATCCCCAAAATCTCACTTCTTTTAATCATAAATTTTTATTAAAATTAATAAATACAACTAATCTTCTTTTTATAATAATTATTTAAAATTTAAAAACGCAATCAATCAATATTATTATTTATTGTTAATAACAACACCTGTTTTAAAAACAGCTTTCGCAGGCTTAGTTTTAATTAATAATGTAAATTTGTTGCAGTCAAGTCGTTTTTAAGAAAAGCTTACACAGGTATTTTTGGCTTGGTCTCGAGTTTACGAGAGCAAAAATACCGAGTATGCAGACCTGCCTGCGCAGGCAGGTAGTCAGTTTTAGCAGGAAAAACTGAACTATCGGTTTTCACTAAAAATGATTGACAAAATAAAAATTAACACAATTTATTTTTTCAACAAACTTTTAAACTTAAAATTTTCAAGCAATCTCAATCCAACATATTTTCCTACATAAATATTCATCACCGCCACCAAAATCAAATAAATCTCCGGATTAAGTAGCACTAGTTTCTGCACCCAATCTAACTTCAACACCACCGCCGATCCAATCGCCATTACTATTGTTTGCATAGTTACTCTAAAAGCTTCTCTTTTAGATTTACCCACTTGCACCTCAATAAAATTCTCAGACAACAGCATTAAAATTAAAATCGGAAAAATTGACACCGCAGATAATTCCCCCAGTTTTACATTCACAGCTCCCAATAAAACTGCTAATACTCCGATGGAAATAAACCACATTAACAAAGCCATTCTCGGCAAATACTGCATCTTTAACTTCTTGGTAATTTTTCTTGAAATAGTAGCCAAAACCCAAATCACCGCAAACAACACTAAACCAACCCTAATCCCGGTAGCTACAAAAGCCACTGACAACATTGCTGGCACAAAAATTCCAAATCCCGTCAAACCCAATAAATGTCTGGCTGAAGCAATCATTAAAGCCACCAAAGGAAAAAGTAATACCAACACAATCGTATTAGCCGAAACACCTTGAATAATCGCCTGTCTAATTCCTACCTGAATAAAGTTATACCATTTTAAATTCTCTGCTTTTTTCTCGGCTAAATAACCTTCAAGCTTACCTTTAACCAATGAAGTTCTCTCTGTAATATCTTCCTTAACCACTTCTTCAATTTTTAATTGACCCGCATTTGTTGCCTCAGCACTGTCTGTTGCTTGTCCCGAGTCTAGTCGAGGAGCTTCTTCAACTATTCCAATCATTTCTAAAATCTCCACTTTTTCCACCCCAAAAACCGGTCTAAAAAAACCAGTTAGTAAAAATAGCCCCAATCCAATAACAAGTGCTTTTCTCATTCCTTTATTATACCTTAGATTTATAACAATATACCACTCAAGGTTCGCTACCTTGACTAACTATAGGGCTTTAACTAAACTATTGACACTCACCCTCGCTGGCCGGCTCTTCATCAACCCCGGCTCCAATTTCTCCAGCTCCGGGTTTTTCTTGATTAGTATTTAATTTCTCTTGACATTCTTTGGGAGGACTATTAAAAGCACTGCAAATAATCTGTTTTAAACCATCTGAGCTCCTGGGTGAATTTACCACTTGCCCATTAATAACTAAAGCCGGACTCCCTTTAATCTTATACTGGTCATTTAAAAACTTATCTACATTAAACTGCGAATATCGTCCATTTAACCAACTTGATTTATCATTAAAAGCCTTCATTACACCAAATTTTTCATCAGAGGCACTATAACAACTCTGTAATTTTTCAGTATCTACTCCTGCTTTTTCCTGACAAGAAACCGTATCATTTAAAGCTAAAAAACAACGAAGATATTTAATATATTCGCTCTTCTGCTCTTTTCCAATACAGTATTGACGTAAATTTTCCTCAATTTCTTCTTTTCCATGCATAACATAAGAAACAAAACGAATTACTATATCGGCCTTATCTCCTAAAAGCTCCATCACCGGCACTATTGCTTTTTGAGTTTGCAACCCATAAGGACAGTAAGTCATCACAAAAAGTTCAACTTTCGGCTTATCGCTTTTCTTTAAACTAACTGCTGGTTTTTCCTCTTGCTTTGTTGGTGTTTTAATTTCTTCTTTATTTGATTTTAATGTCCTAATCTGAGTCCACATACTCCCAATCGCAAACGCCGCCACCACCAACAACACCGTCAACCCTATTTGTAAAACATTACTTTTTGATTTATTTTCTTTCTTCGCCATAACCCTAACTATATCAAACATCCACCCAAACACAAAACTTAATCCCCAAATACCTGCTGAGCATGTTCTTCAAAGTTAAGGCCAAAGTGCTTTCCCTCCCACTCAAAAAAATCCAACGCATCATCGGTCCTACTTATAAATTTAGTTAATACTCTTTTTCCTATGGGATACAACCAATTTTCTATATTCTTCTTAAATTCTAATATTAATCTTCCTGCCATAGGATCAAAAAGAACTAATTCACTCTCACTATATCTATAAGAATGAAAAAAATCTATAACAGCTAAAGCATGACCATTTGGCCAACTCCACCATTCCTCACCCTCATTATTTGTTACAATTTTTAAATTCCCTCCATTAATAGCCTCTCTCTCTATTTTTCTCGCATTTTCCGGCATCATTTTTGGCCGAGGTAAGCATCTCACTCCAATTACCCCGAGATCAATACCATCTTTTCTAATTGGTGCCAATTTTCCATTAAGATCATCCGGATTAAATAAATCTCCCACTACCCAAACTATACTACCTGCTTTATTAATCTTATCTTTCATTCTCTCCTTATTTACCAATCCCTCTTTCATTAATTGACTATATAAACCAAAATCAAGAGAAAAATTACACTTATTAAAAAGTGCCAAAAAAATCACCGCCCCCAAATAACAAGAATCCTTTGTCGGTTGATTTAATTCAGGCAAAGCTAGCCAAACACTTTCACTGAGACCAGGTCCATAAGAATAACGATGATCATTCATACCAGCCATTTGAAAAGATTCATCCTTAATATTTTCGTATTGAGTATCATTAAACATTTGACTAACAACAAAATTTCCACCACCACTCATTCTCAATAAACTCATTCCAGCTAAAAACGTATACCTCTC
>JAYEMX010000009.1:0-5436 GCA_034718535.1 Patescibacteria group bacterium
ATAAAACTAGATAATCAAGAAAAAAGAATTGAAAAAGCTCTTGAGAGGGGTGATTATGTTTCAAGAGGTAATTTAAAAGCTACAAAAAAGATGCTTAAAAAAGCGGCCGAGACTTATATAGAATTATCCAAAACAAAGAGAATAACTATTAGAGTTAAAAACAAAGATTTGATAAAAGTTAAAATTAAAGCTCAAAAAAATAATGTACCCTATCAAACTCTTTTAAATGCTTTAATTAGGCAATTTGTTGAGGGTAGGGCAGTATTAAGGTTTTAAGAGAAAAGCTAAAAAGTTTAGGTAAAATAGATTTTGATTCCTTGCTATTTATATAGATAGAACTTATACTCGAAGAAGGAGGAAGTTATGAGTAATTATAGATTTGATGATAGATCTAGAGGAAGTAGAAATTTTGGGAGGAGAGATAGGCGAAGGCAGGAAATGTTTGATGCGGTTTGTGATGAGTGCGGAAAGGACTGTAAAGTACCTTTTAGGCCAAGTGGGGATAAGCCAATATATTGTAGTGATTGTTTTGAAAAAAGAGGAGGAAGAGATAGGGGTAGACCAAGCAGAAGAGGAACAAGTAAACGCAGCTTTAGAGATGAGGGTTCTAGTGGGTCTTTAAAAGGGGTAAATGCAAAAAGTATTGAGAAATTGACTCAAAGTATTGAAGCATTAAACAAAAAACTTAATAATATTATTGAGTTGTTGTCTGCTAAAAAGGGTAAGCCTGTTGTTAAGGAGAGTAAGCCTAAAACAATAAAGGTTAAGAAAGAAAAGAAGGTAAAGAAGAAAAAGTAATACGATTAATTAAGGATATGAGGGTGTGAGTGAGATAATAGATTTAGGTTGAAATATGAAGGGAAAAAAGAAGAAAAAAATTGTTGTGGGATTATCGGGTGGAATTGATTCCTTAATGGCAATGATTTTATTAAAAGAGAGTGGTTGGGAGCCTATTGGGGTATCTTTAGTATTTAATAAAGACACTTTTAAGGTTTTAAGTAATTTATGTAAAAAATTAAACATTCCTCATTATATTATTAATGTAAAAAAGGAATTTAAAAAAGAAGTTGTTGGTTATTTTATAGATGAATTAAAAAATAATAGAACTCCAAATCCGTGCATGATGTGTAATCGGAAAGTTAAGTTTAAATACTTGTTTAAGTGGGCGGAGAAACATGGTATTTATAATGTGGCTACGGGTCATTATGCCAAGGTTGTAAAAAATAAGGAAGATTATCAATTATTAAAAGCAAAAGATAAAAATAAAGATCAAACATATTCATTGGCTTTTTTAAAAAAAGAAGGGTTAAGAAAACTTATTTTTCCCTTGGGTGATTATTTTAAAACAGAAATTTATAAGATGGCAAAAGAAAAAGGTTTTGAGTCTATGGTTGAGAGAAAAGAAAGTCAAGATTTTTGTTTTGTGTCAGATAAAGGAATTCGGGCTTGGTTGAAAAGAGAAATTGGAGAAAAGCAGGGTTTGATAAAAAATATGAAAAATAAAGTTTTAGGGAAGCATAAGGGATTGTATTTTTATACTATTGGGCAAAGAAAAGGGATTAATTTATCCGATGGTCCTTATTTTGTGGTTAGAAAAGATATTAAAGAAAATATTTTAATAGTATCTGATGATGAAAACGATTTATTAGCTAAAGAAGTGATAGTTGGATCAGTTAATAGGTTGAGTAATATTAAAGATAAAGTGAAAGTAATGGTTAAGATTAGATCACAACATAATGAAGTGGAAGCAGAATTAATAAAAATCAATAAAAATAAAGTTAAAATAATTTTTAATGAAAAACAAAGAGCGGTTACTTTGGGGCAGTTTGCTGTGTTTTATAAAGAAAATGTTTGTTTGGGTGGTGGAAGGATTGAATGATATAATAGAGAGTATGACTAAAAAGAAAAAGAAAAAAGTTTATTCAACTCCTTTTGGAGAATATATTACAAAATTGGGCAATATAGATAAAGGAATGAGAGATTCTAAAGAATATGGGTCAATGCTGATTTTGGGTTTAGTGGAAGAAGTAGGGGAAATGGCTCGGGCTTATTTGGCTCTACATGGAAGAAAAGGAACCAATATTGCGGCTCAAAAAGATGAAACATATGAACAAGAGCTTGGAGATATTTTAGTTGCAATTTTAAGATTTGCCAGAATTAAGGACATTAATTTACATAAAAGGGTAATGTATTCTTTGAAAAAGATTGAAAAGCGACGCAAGCAACCCAAAAAATAAAGAGATTTTCCAAAAAAAGAAAAAAAAGAGTATAATCGCTAAAGGATGAATTTGTATAAACCAAGCAAAGAACTAGAAATAGTCGATGGAGTGTTTGAAACTGGGATTAATGGTCTTTGGTATGTAAAGAGAAGGCAATTTGATGATGGAAGAGGGTTTTTTGCCGAGACTGGGCACATTCATAAATTAGAGGAGGTAAGCGGGGAAGAATTTAAAGTTAAACAAATTAATCATTCTCGGTCTAAAAAAAATGTGGTGAGGGGGATGCATGCCGAAGATTGGAAAAAGCTGATTTTTGTAACTATGGGGGTAAGTTTTTCGGCTTTGGTTGATGTTAGACCTGAGTCAAAAACTTTTAAAAAAGTAGTAAACTTTAAACTTGGTTTTGGGGAAGATGCTCTTAATGGAGGTCTGTTTATATTGCCGGGAATTGCCAATTCTGTTTGTGTACTCAAAGGGCCGGTAGACTATATTTATTTAGTAGATAGATTGTATAAAGATAGAGATCCGAGGGGGGACATAGCTATTAGTGTGTTTGATAAAGATTTAGATATTAAATGGCCGTTAAAAAAAGAGGAAATGATTATTTCTGATAGAGACAAACAGGCGGTAAGTTTGAGGGAAAAATTTGAAAAATGAGTGGTGTTAATAAAAAAGAGGTTAATCCTAGGATAGAAAAAACAGTAAATTATTTAGAAGAAATATCAGATGTTAAGGCGCCTCTCTTGACAACTTCTTTAAAATTAATGGCAAGATTAAGTAAAGAGAAATGGTTTGATGTAGCTTTATTCTCTGAAGAGTTAAAAGGTATGGGCGGGGTGTTGGCGGTATTTGGATTTAATCTTAAGCTTAGTTTTAAAGAAAAAAAAGATAAGAACCAATACATGGGGCAAGTGGTTTTTAATGTGATTGATCATATTCTAGAACAAGAGAAGTTGAGGCAGGCAGAGATTAAAGGTGGTGAGTTCAAAGACATTAAAGAAATATCTAAAAAAAATAGCATAGTGAGATTGGTTGGTTTTGATTGTGAAAACGAAAAGATGGTTTATAGAGATTATAAAATTTCTGATATTTTAGATTTTCCAAATAAGGTTGATTTGCAGAATAGAATATTAAATGGAGATTTAGATATAGAGAAGAATCCAAAAGCGAAACCGATAGATAGATGGATGGATGATGACAATGAAGAAGCACCATTATTAGTGATAAGTGTTGGATCAGAAATAAATGTAAGAGACCCAAGAGTGTTACTTCATATTAATTTTGATCCTAAAATAGATGAAATTAATTATCAATTTGGACATACACCAATTGATGGGGTGAGGGCTCAGGAACAGATTGATAGTTCTTTAAACCTTGTTGAAAGTAAACCTAGTGATGCTTCAGAGAATTATAATGAAGACATACCTTCATTAAAGGTGTCTGAAAAGTTTTTAGGTTTAGGGGTGATTGGATATAAAAAGTCACAAGAAGAGAGTAAAAGCGTAGGGGGGGAAGATATAGTTTTAGATTCTTTAGGAATTAAGGAAAATGAGGAAATGAAAAAGTTGATTGCAGAAATTGGATTGTCTGAAATTGTTACAAAAATGGAAATACCAAAACAAATTATGAAGTTTTTGTTGAAAAACAAAAATGCTTTTGGAGGAATGATTAACATATGGACGTTGGCAGGATTGTTAACGAGCGGACAAGCACCATTTTTTCCAGTTGATGCTGTAGATACGAAAGAAGTGGATTTTAGTATAGGTTTAGCAATGGGTGGAGGTGTTTTTACTGAAGAATTACGAGAAACAGTAAGGTCATTTAGAGAATTTTTTAATAAGGAAGAAAATATAGAGACGCTAAATTATTTAAAAATTTTTGATGAAAAAACTAAGGATTTGCCAGAAAAAACTAAAAAACAGTTAAAAGGTTTTTGGACAATGTATAGAGATAAAAAAGTTAAAGAAAAAATGGAAGATGAAATAGGAAGAGCTAAAAAAGGATATGGAGTGGTGTCTTTATTGGCGGAAGTAGTGGGAGCAAATAAGCGTAGATTTATACAATCATTGTCAGAGTCAATATGGCCGAGAGTAAGTGTGTTTTTACGCTCAAAACTACAAGTATCTTCTTTAGGAAAAGAATTAGAAGGTATTGCTAAAAAAGGTAGTTTAAGTTTTAATACGGCTTTGTCTGAAACAGTATCAATCGCCATGGGGATAATAGGAAATAAAATAACTGGGCGATTTAATATGGCAGATAGTTTGATTTGGATGGAGGCGCTAGAGAGAGCATTAGAAGATTGTAGGGTAGTATTTGATTTTAATAAAGCAATAAAGAACTTAAATAAAAAAGAAAAGATAAAATTAGAAAAATTGGGGATTATTGACTGGGTGCATAGTATGAAAGTAGATAATATTAATGTAAAAGAAGTTATATTTGGAGGAGAGAAGAATATAAAAACTTTTTGGCGAACAATTGGAAAAGATTCAAATCAACAAAAGAAAGTTATTAAAGCTGCTAAAGGAATAATATTATTGATAAGTAAATTACCTGAAACAGAAAAAAAACAGATTATTAAGATGGTTAAGCATATTCCACAGGAAAAATTAAAGTGGTTTTTAATACATGCAGTTGAATTAGGTATTTTAGCTTCAATAAAAGAAGGAAAAGTGGACGGAGAGACTGCTAAAATAATTTTGTGGGCGGAAGAAGAAAGAAATAGTTTAAGTAGCCAAAGATTGAAATTATCTACTAATTTGCCTACTAATTAGTTGTAATCAAAATGGTTTTGTTAAACAAAGAAATTAATAAAATAATAATAGTTTGTTTATTGTTAATTGCCTTTGTAGTTGGTTGGCGTGGATATGTGCAGATATATATAAAAGATGGTTGGGAGAGAATAAAAGTAGGAGGTGTAATAGTAAAAGTTTTAGTTAGAAATACGGTTGAAGGAAGAAGAAGGGGATTATCGGGATATGAAAAACTTGAAAAGAACGAGGGAATGTTATTTGTATTTCCGGTGGCTTTAAGACATGGTTTTTGGATGAAGGATATGAATTTTGATTTAGATTTTGTTTGGATTAAAGACAATAGGGTGATGGAGTTAGTTGAGGGAGTAGTAGCGCCAAAAAAAGATGAGAAACCTGTGTGGGTGTGGCCAAAAATAAAGGTTGATAAGGTTTTGGAAGTTAATAGTGGATGGGTAGAGAAGAATAAA
>JAYEMX010000010.1:0-19395 GCA_034718535.1 Patescibacteria group bacterium
GAGAAAAAGGTAAAGATTTATGGCTCCGGACATGACAAGATTTTAAAACACTGGCTTAAAAATTTACATGATTGGAATATCAGTAGACAAATAGTGTGGGGAATTAGAATTCCGGTATGGTATTGTTTAGGTTCGGGTTCGAGTACAAACTCGAGTCCTGAAAATTTCAACAAGGAGACTCCTTCCAGCTTCGCTGTCCCGACTCGGCATTCTGCCGGGTCTCCTGTTAAGGAATCACCTTTTTCTGGCACGTTATTTGATAGATTCTATCCTACCAGTGTGATGGAGACAGGTTATGATATTTTACCTTTTTGGGTAATGAGAATGTTGATGATGGGAATATATACAACAGGTAGGGTTCCTTTTAAAAAAGTATATTTACATGGATTAGTTCGGGATGAAAAAGGACAAAAAATGAGTAAGTCTAAGGGGAATGTAGTTAATCCTGTAAGTGTAATAAATAAATATGGGGCGGATGCTTTAAGGATGAGTTTAATAATGAGCACTACTGCCGGTAAAGATAGTTCTACGGGTGAAGGAAAAATTCGAGGGATGAGAAATTTGACCAATAAAATCTGGAATGCGGGAAGATTTGTGAAAGGTTTAACTTCATTTGCAGCAACCAAGGTTCGGAACTCTGGAACATCTGAAAGTTCCGAACCAACGAACTTTGGAGATAGGCAGTTTAAAAATAAATTAAATAAAGTGATTAAAGCTGTGACTAAACAACTTGAAGATATGAAGCCAGGTCTGGCAGCAGAAACAGTTTATAGTGAGTTTTGGCATTGGTTTTGTGATGAAAGTATTGAAAAGGCTAAAAAAGAAAAGATTTCTTATCCGGTATTATTTGAGGGTTTAAAAGTATTTTTAAAATTATTGCATCCGTTTGTGCCGTTTGTAACCGAGGCGGTTTGGGAACAATTGGGTGAAAAAAAATTATTAATTGAAAGTAAATGGCCCAATGTTTAGTAAGGTGTTCCATTAAGGTTGAACCCTCCCTCGTTAACACTCGGGTAAATACCCCGCAGACGCGGGGTTTCTGGAAAGGGTTCAACCTTACGGACCTTAATTTTAGAACGGACCTTGATTAATCACATATGAATAAAAAAATGCTACACAAATATACAAATACTTTATTAAAGAGAATTTATAGGCCGGTAAAACCGTTTGTAAGTCCCCTGCTAAAAAAAATAAAACTAGAACACTTGGTTGGAATTTTAATAATAATTGGATTTGGAGGTATTTTAATAAATGGATGGGTTGTATCTGCAACTACTCGGGTTGGTTTTTGGCCTTGGTCAAGTAAGGCACACAGTGAGATGGCTATTGCTTGGCTCGAGTTTGGAAATGAAAAAAAAGCAAAAGAAGAAATAAAAATGGCAGATAAATTTATGATTGTTAAGACTGGTTCAAATATTAATAGGCTTAAAAAAGCCGAAGAAAAAGTTAAAGAACCTGAGAAGATTAGAGAAGAAATTAAATCATGGGAAAAGGTAATTGAGGAAAAGCCATATTTTAAAGATGTTTTATTGAGATTGTCTGTTTTGACTTTTCAAATTTATGAAGATAAAAAAGCAATAAAATACTTTAATCAAGCAGAATATTTGGATCCAAATGATACGGAGGTTTTAAAAATTAAAAAGATTATTTTTTAGGCTTTGGTTTTTTCTCTTGAGTTTTATTTTCTTCTTTTTTGGTTTTATTTTCTTTTTTCTTATCTTCTTCGCCTTCTTTTCCTTCTTCTTCGGTCTTATCTTTTTCGCCTTCTTTTCCTTCTTCTTCGGTTTCAACTTCTTCTTCGGTTTCAACTTCTTCTTCCTCTTCTTTGGCCGGTTCTTCAATTTTAACAATCAAATCGTCTAGGTTCTCAGAGACAAGTTTGACTTTACTGCCAACTTTAACTTTTTTTAAGGAAATGCTTTGGCCAATTTCTTCTAAGCTCTTAATATCTATCTCAAATTTATCCGGCAAATCCGACGGGAGGGCTTTTACCTCGATTTCTTTCATTAATTGAAGAAGGATTCCGCCCTTATTTGTGGCCGGAGCAGTACCGATTAAAATAACAGGAACTTGAACCGAGATTTTTTTGGTTAAGTCAACTTGCCTAAAATCTACATGTAAATAATCGTCTGTAACCGGATGAAGTTGTGTGTTTTGGATAAGAACAGGTCTGGTTTTAGTTTGTTTATCAATGGCAATTTTAATAATAGATGTTTCTCCGGCTTTTTCCAGAACGTCTTTAAAATCTTTGGTGCTAAGCTTGATAGACACAGATTTAATATCTTTGCCATATATATTGGCGGGTAGTAAACCCTTTTTTCGAAGTTTTTTAACTTTACGACCAGTGACTTTTCTTGATTGAACTTTTAGGCTAATTTTAGATGACATAACTTGTGAATAATAACATAAATATATTGTTTTTCCAAATTTCTTTGTCTTACTAATAAGGTGACTCCTTCCGGCTTCGCCGTCCCGACTCGAGATTCTCTCGCGTCTCCTATTAAGGAGTCACCTTTTTTTTCTTAGGTCCGGCCTTAAAGGAGTACCTTCAAGAACGGACCTTATTAGAACGGGTTCAACCTTACGAAGGTTACATCTCACCTTTCAACAAAGTCAACGGTAAAAACATTATCTGTAGTCATATCTGACTTAAAGGTAACCACTTGGGGTGAAGACAAGGCTTGGGGTTTAATAGAAACAACAGTTAAAAAACTGGGGTAGTTAATAATAGCTTCAACTGGGTCATTGATTATACCGGGCTGTTTGGGAATAATTATAGCCAACCTAGCTTGATTGTTTTTGAAAATTAGTTTTTGGGGTAATCGATAGGTAATTTCGACATTTAAGGTGTTTTTGACCGGAACAAGAATTGGAAAGCCTAAAATGGTTTTGTTATTAACGGTTTTAACATCAATGTCATTATTTATATTTAATTTTGAGTCACCGATTTTTACGGAAATAAGTTTGGAATCTTGAGGAATATAATCTCTCAAATAAGATCTATATATGCCTCCCGGCCAAGCATCAGCGGGGCTTTGATTATCATAGGTAATAGTGGTGATAGCCAAGATTTCTTTGTTTTTTAAAATAGTTAGTTGTTGACGAATATTTCTTTTTAAAAAGTAGTTGGCTTTGTTAATTCCCAGATTGGCTTCGACAAGATAAGAATAGTCAGTAGTGAGGGGTTGATTGTCTTTTGGAATTAGGTGAGGATCAAAAATACTCCCCGTCCAATTTTGTTCAAGTAGTAATTTTTGACTTTGTGGGTCATGGAGATAAACCAAAAGTTGTTTTTGGGTTAGACTTGATTCAAAACTTTGAGCAAATTTTAAAATGTCGGAAGCTGAAGATTGTCTTAGTTTTTCAAAAATTTCTCTAGATAAAGCTCCTAAAAAATCCTTTTTTTGAGTAGAGCCGGGGAAAAAATCTATTTCAGACCTATACTCAGCTCTTTCAAATAAGTTGGTGGCGGTAATTTCTTCATTATAGTCAGGTAAATTAATCGGACCGGTAACTTTTAAAAGTTCTTTAACCATGGGTAGATTAACGGCAATAACACCATCTACGTTTCTACCTGTGGTTTTGTTTAAAAACCACTCGGCCCTTTGAGCCGAAATAGTAAAATCCGGATCCCAGTTACTATCTCTAAAAAACCAAGTGCTTTGACCTAAAAACTCTTTGATGGGAAGAGGGGGTTTAACAAAACCCTTAAGTTGGCCATCTGCACTGTAAATATCCTCAACACTAAAGTCTAATAGCTTGCCTTGCTCAAAAGTTAGTAAACCATATGATCCAATAAAACCACCGGTCGGTCTAATTTCCGAAGAATTTTGAAAAAGAAGTAAGTAGCTTTTTTTGGTATCGGTAGCAATAAAGGAAGGGATTAGGGGTAAAATATTTCTAACTTGATTAATTTTTTTGCGAAGAAGAGGAAGTTCTTTGGTAAGAGTAATAAATTTTTGAGATATATCAGTGGTGAGATCTAGATTAAGTTGTTTTCCACTTTGAAGCTCTGATTCTACAAATGAAAGTTCTTGATAACTTTGATCTAAATAAAGCTGAATTCTTTTGAGGGCTTCTGAAATATTTCCGTCTTGATGATGAAAAATTATGCCGGTTAAAAATGTTCCCGACTCTCCTGCTTTAGCCAAATAAAGAGCACCTTGACTTAGCTTGGTTCCAATATAAAGAAGTCTATCTAAATTATCAGCAGTGTTTTTCAGGCCTAAAATTTTGGCAGTAAAATGGGATTTTCGTAATAGTTTTCTGCTTTTGGTAAAATTAGATGTAGCTGAGTCGGCAAGTTTAGTCAGCTTATCAAGTTGATTGATATCTGTAATTTGACTGGCTTTTTTTAAAGAGTTTACCCCTTGATAGGCAAAACCCCCCATTAAAATTGGCGGAATAAGAATACTGAAAAAAAGACCAAAGAGGCCAAGAATAATAAGCTTGGTTTTGAGAGAGATTTTGAATTTTTTAAATTTTAATTTTGGAGTAAGGGATATTTTAGGGAGAGTGATTTTAGGGAGAGTGATTTTTTTTAAGCTTGGTTTTGAAGAAATAGTTTTTGGCGTTTTAGCCGGTAAAATTCCCAACTCTCCGGCGGTGTAAACCTTTTCTTTTTCTTTTATATTTTCTTTTTTAAATGAAGGTGCTTTAAGGTTTGGCATATCTTTGGTTAACCAATTAAGAGTTTTCTGAATCCCCTTTTTTAAATCAGTTTTTGGTTCCCAACCAAGACTTGATTGAGACTTAATAGCTGAGGCTGAAATAGTTGGTGAAATGATTTCTTTGTCTCCAGAAACAAATTTTATTTTCAGGCCTTGTTTTTTAATTAGTTCTTTTAAGGTATAAGCAAAATTTAAAACGGTAGTTTTTTGTGGGTTTATTAAGGTATAAATATTATTAATAGAGCTTTGGGAGAACATGGCTTTAGTTAGTCCGTAAACCACATCAGAAATATAGGTGGGATAAAGCTGGTTTAAACCTTGACTATAAATTTTTAAGTTAGTCCCCTGTTTAAGATTTAAAAATAATTTGGCAATATCATTGCCTGTCTTTAAGTCCATTTTGGGGCCATAAACATTTCCCAACCTGACTATGCGAGCATCCAAATTGTAGCGATTAACATATTCAAAAGTTAGGGCTTCAGAAAACCTTTTAGCTTCATAATGAGAATAAGCTTCTTCTTTTTGATGGGTATCGCCAAAGTATTTGTTTAAATTGGTCGAGGATAAAAAACCCTGAAAGATGTCTGTGGTTGAAGCTAATAAATATTTTGAGTTTTGCTGTTTGGCAATTTCCAAAAGTTCTTTGGTTCCAAGTGAGTTAACCAATAAAGTTTCAAGGCTGACGTCTAATCCATTAATGTAACTTTCGACTCCGGCTAAATGAAAAATATAATCTACTTTGGGAACAGGGGATTTAAGGGGTTTGTTTAGGTCATGTTCTAAAAAAATAAAATTATCTTTTTTTAACAAATCCTCGATGTTTTCTTTTTTGCCGGTAGTCCAGTTATCTATGGCGATCACTTTGCAGTTTTGATGAATCAAATTTTCGCAAAGATGAGAACCAATAAAGCCGGCGGCCCCGGCAACAATTGCAGTTGGAAGATGAGAAGAGGAGTGGGGTTTATATTTGGTAGGTAATTTTTTTTTGGACATAAGGGCAGTATGTTCATGTTAGCTGATAATTGCCCCAAGAGCAAGGTTTATCCTGCGGGAAATAGCGGGAATTATTGGCAGAGGAAAGTATCCTAGAGTAGGTGTAAATATACGGATAAATTACGTCCATAGTTGGTCATTACACTTTTTTGGTGTTAATTTCTTGAGGGTGGTTGTTTTTAGTCTTCTCTGTTGTGCTGTCTTTCTTTCGTGTGTACGTTTTTATGTGAATATTTCTTGAGGGGGGTTAAAAACAAAAAAATAGCTCCGGGTTGGAGCTTTGTGGACCTATAGTTATGTCCCTTAAGGTTGAACCCTGTCTCTCCCAATTGTATTGGGATCGACTAAACATCTTGACTTTCAGTCAGGATTTCCGGAGAGGGTTCAACCTTTTTAATTAAGAACGAACCTTGTTTTTAAGAGTCTAGGGCTTGGTTGAGAAGAGCGTCGGGCTGGTAATTTTTTTCGCGAGGGATGGCAGCATAGGTGATGGAAGTATTAAGTGTTGCTTCAAGTTCGCGAATTTTAATAACCAGGTTTCTTAAATTGGGGTTTTTTACTTTCCATAAGCCACCTAATTGATTAACCACCAAGGTTGAGTCTAAATAAAATTTTATTGATGTGGGGGTTAGTTTGTTCTTAATTAAATATTTTAAAGCAAAAATAACGCCTTGGTATTCAGCAACATTATTGGTGGCAATACCAATAGTTTGACCAAATTGATGAATAATTTTATTGGAGTTATTTTTGATAACTACTCCAATAGCGGCGGGCCCTGGATTGCCACGGGAACCACCATCAGTATTTATGATTAAGTTTTTAGCTTGTTGGTTGATCATCTTCTGTTGGTAGAGGGGGAGTGTTAACAGTAGGATTTTTTGGCTTGACAATTAAATGTCTGTTTTTGCCTTCACCTTCTGACTCGGTAATTATATCTTTGTCGCTTTCTAAAATTAAGTGAACCGTTCTTCTTTCAAATGGGTTTAAATTAAAAAGAGCGATGGGTTCGTTTGAAAATTTTACTCTTTGAGCGGTGTCTTGGGCTAGAACTTTTAAGGATTCTTCTCTTTTTTGGCGGTAGTCACCAATATTCAGAATGGCTCTAGTCCAGGAACCAGATTCTTTGTAGGCAATGAGACCAATCATTAATTGAAGGGCAGAGAGGGTATCTCCATGATAACCAATTAAAATGCCGGAATCAGCTTCTTTTAACTTAATATTTATGTTAAAAATTTCTTGGTCGGTTTTGGTTACGCTAATTTTTTCCGGAGTGATTTCGAGTTTTTTTAGAAGGTCTTTGGTAATGGTTTTGAGAGACATGTGTAACTTTAATTTTTAGATTTTAAAATTAACTGCTGGACTAACATAAAAATAGAAAAGGTAAGCCAATAAAGGACTAAACCTGAGGGAAATTTAAATCCAATAAAAAGAGTCATTAGGGGCATCATGTAAAGCATTTGAGATTGCATGGCGGCTGCCATGTCGTCTGATTCTTGTTTGGTTTTTTTGGATTTTTCTTTACTAGCTTTGGCGGCCGGCATCATTAATTTACTAGACAAAAATTGAGTAGTGGCGGCACCAATTAAAAATAAACCAGGAAGGCGGTTAATTACAAAGTTAAAAATTTTAATGTCTTTAATAATAAAAAGGTCTGGTTTTGTCAGGTCAAGATATAAAAATTTGGCATTTAAAACAAAATCTTTTGAAAGTTGTAGGCTTTGATAAAGAACTTTATTTAAGTTTTCAACCATGTTTCCATTGGGTCGAAGAACTTGATTAAAGGCTTGGAACAAGGCAATTAAAATAATTATTTGAACTATTTGAGGTAAACAACCAGAGGCCGGATTAACTCCGTGTTTTTTATAAAATTTAAGTTGTTCTTTGGCGAATTTTTGTTTATCTTTAGAATACTTGTTTTTTAACTTGGCCAGCTCAGGCTGAAGTTCTCTTAGTTTTTTGGCTGACTTTAATGAGGGGAGGGTTAGGGGGGTTAGAGCTCCTCTGATAAACAAGGTTAAACCGATAATGGCTAAGCCCAAATTTTGACCTAAAAATTGATAGAAAAAAATTAGGGCATTAACTAACGGTTGATAAAAAATTGTATTCCACATAAGTCTTTTACGGAACTAAATTAATTCCACCCTTATTCCAAGGGTGACATTTAAAAATCCTCCTGATGCTAAGGAGGCTCCCTTTTAATATACCATATTTACTTATGGCTTGGTAGGAATAGTCTGAGCAAGTTGGAATAAACCTGCAGTTTTTTGAGTTTTTAGTTAGCTGTTGATAAATTGTTATTAATTTAAGAGTTAGGTTTTTCATTTGAGATAAGTTTAGCTTTTGATAGAAGATTTATAAACGTAGTTTTAATTTGGTTAAAACTAGCTTGTTTTATCGGGTGTTTAACTAAAAATATTAAATTATAATTTGGTTTTAAGTTTTTAAGATGAGGGTAAATAGCTGTTTTGAGTTGGCGTTTTAGTTTATTTCTTTGAACGGCTAATTTAATTATTTTAGCAGAGACGATAAAAGAAATTTGACAGGGTCTGACCCTGTCAGTTTTTTGAAGTTTTAGATTAAAAAGGGGGGAATAAAGAGTATTTTTGGATTTTAGAGTTTTTGGAATTAAGTGTCCAGGAAGACGATTAATCTTAGGCAACATTTAGTTTTTTTCTGGCTTTGGCTCGACGGCGTTTAAGAATGTTTCTACCAGAGCTTGTTTTCATTCTGGAAAAAAATCCGTGAACTTTTGATCGTCGGCGTTTTTTAGGTTGAAATGTTTGTTTCATGGGGATAGTATAACATAAATTGGCCTAACTTTTTCGGGTTCGAGTACAAACTCGAGTCCATCCATTAAGGTTGAACCCTCCCTCGTTAACACTCGGGTAAATATCCCGCAGACGCGGGGTTTCCGGAAAGGGTTCAACCTTGCGGGACCTTAATCTTAGTGGATGTTGACAGAGTGTGGATAAGTATGTATGTTGGAGATAGAGATTTTCGGGTTCGAGTACAAACTCGAGTCCATCCATTAAGGTTGAACCCTCCCTCGTTAACACTCGGGTAAATATCCCGCAGACGCGGGGTTTCCGGAAAGGGTTCAACCTTGCGGATCTTGATCTTAGAACGGACCTTTTTATTTTACTGCCCTTAAAATATATGAAGATTGAAAATTTGTGGGCAGCAGTGAGAGCCGACCTTGAGTTAAGTTTATCTCCAGGTACTTTTACAACATGGGTGTCTCCGCTTGAGCCCATTAGTCTTAATAAAAAAAATAAGGATAAATATCTATTGTTGGTTGGTTGCCCTTCTGTTTTTCATAAAAATCAGATTTCTGTTCGTTATGTGGGTAAAATTCAGTCTATAGTTGAAGAAAAACTAAAATTAAAGTGCGAAATTGAACTTAAGGTAAGGTCAGTTGAATCAAAAAAAGGCCCCTCTTCGTCAAGACTTCGCGGAGCAAGCGACCTTTTTTCAATTGATACAGATAAAGTGATACTAGAGGCTTATGAAAATTCATTTTATAAGGCAGGGTTGAGTCCCGGGCTTACTTTTGATAATTTTGCGGTTTCCAGTAGTAACGAAGTGGCTCATGCGGCGGCAAAAACCGTGGCAAAAAAACCAGGCCAAGTTTATCGATTAATTTTTATTTACGGGGGTGTTGGGGTGGGAAAAACTCATTTAATGCAAGCGGTTGGACATGAAATGTTGAAAAAAAATCCGGATCGATCAATTATTTATTGTACCAGTGAAGAATTTACAAATGAAATTATTGAAGCAATTAGAAATAAGTCTACTCCTGTTTTTAGACAAAAATATAGGAAAGCCGGGGCTTTATTTTTAGATGATGTTCAGTTTATCGGCGGGAAAGAAAAGGTTCAAGAAGAGTTTTTCCATACTTTTAACGCAGTAATTAAAGACGGGGGGCAGGTTATTCTAACCAGCGACAGATTACCAAGTGAAATTATAGGATTAGAAGACAGGTTGAGAAGTAGGTTTGAGGGGGGACTGACGGTTGATGTTCAAAAACCAGGCTTTGAACTTCGAGCGGCCATACTTTTAATCAAAGCACAACAATTAGGGGTGGACCTACCAATGAAGGTAGCCCAAGTGGTGGCGGCTAATGTAGAATCAACTCGAATGCTTGAGGGAATCCTTTTAAGGTTAAATAGTGAGGTAATAACAAGAAAAGAACCCTTGACGGAGGAGTTGGCAATGGCAATGCTTAACAAGATAAATGGCGAGTCTCAAAATATAAAAAAAGTGATTTCCCCAAAAAAGGTTTTAGCGGGGGTGGCAAATTATTTTCAACTTAAAGTTTCCGATTTAAAAGGAAAAAGAAGGTTAAGGTCTATTGTTTTACCTAGACAAGTGGCAATGTATTTGATTAGAAAGGAAATTAATTTTCCATTAAAAGAAACAGGTAGGCTTCTTGGCGGCAGGGATCATACCACAATACTTTATGGCCAAGATAAGATTTCAAAAATGCTGACTACTTCCGAAAAATTAAGAATGGATATTTCAACAATTAGAAAAAATTTATATAAATAATGTTAATAACTTTGGAAAAATGAGGATAACCCGTTTGGTTATTCACAACTTTTAAAGTTATCCACATTAGATTCACATTAATTTCCACATAAAAGAGGGGTTTTTACACAAGAAAATATCCCAAAGACACTTGACATAAAATCGTTTATAATAAAGATATTAACATTACCTACTATCTACTACTACTAATTATTAAATAAGGAGAAGAGAATGAAAGTTTCTTTATTACAAGAAAATTTAGCTAAGGGTGTATTAATGGTTGGGAGAGTGGTAGCCAGTAAAACTCAATTGCCTGTTTTGTCTAATATATTACTAGCTACAGAAAAGGGAAAGCTAAGGGTTTCTGCAACTAATTTGGAAACAGGGATAAATTTATGGATTTCTTCAAAGATTGATAAACCTGGAAAAATAACAGTACCGGCTAAGGTTTTTTTAGAACTAGTCAGTTCACTACCAAAAGATACAATTGTTTTGGAGACAGAGGGGGAGAGGTTAAAAGTAACTTGTGGTAAGTTTAAATCAACTATTAATGGAATTTTGGCTGAAGAATTTCCTGAGGTACCCAGTTTAAAAAGTGGGAAGAAGAAGGGAACAAAATCATTTAAGGTTAAAACAGACATTCTTGAGGCATGTGTAGATCAAGTGGCAATGGCGGCCGGAATAGACGAAACCAGGCCAATTTTTACCGGAGTAAAGTGGGAAATTTCTAAAAATATCAAACTGGCGGCTACAGACGGTTATCGTTTGAGTGTAAAAACAATTAAAGGAGTGCGGTCGTTAGAAAAAGACCTAAAAGAGATGGTGGTGCCGGCAAAAGCTTTAATGGAACTAACCAAGATTATTTCTAAGGTAGATGACGAGGAGGTGTTGGTGGCCGTAACCGACAAAGAAAAACAATTAATTTTAGCTTTAAAAGATGTTGAGGTGGTGACAAGACTAATAGAGGGGGAGTTCCCGGATTTTGAAAAGATAATTCCTAAAACTTCAAGCACGACAATTGAACTTGACAGAGAAGAACTTATTCAGGCGGTTCGAGTAGCGGCTATTTTTGCGAGAGATAGTGCTAATATTGTTAAGTTTAAGATAATCGGTTCAGATCTATTAATTTCAGCCAATGCTCCACAAGTTGGGGAAAATGAAGTTAAGGTAAATATTGAGAAAAAAGGAGAAGAAACAGAGATTGCCTTTAATAGTAGATATTTATTGGAAATTTTAGGATTAGTTAAAGCGGAGAGGTTAACTTTATCGATGTCTGGCCCATTAAGCCCAGGTGTTTTTAAAGAAGTTTCGGATAAGGATTTTTTGCATATAATTATGCCGGTGAGGGTGCGGGGGTAGTTTTTTGGGTAGTTTTTCTAGCCAAGATTTCTTTGGGGTCGGAAGTAATAAGTTGGTGTTCATCCGGGGAAGCTACTACTTTGATGGCAACGTGGTTTTGCCCGGCAAAAATAATTCCATGACCAATATTGGCACTAAGAAGAAGATGTTTTTCACCTTCAGATAAATAGAAGGTTTTGGCTAACTTGTCGACGGCGGCGGTGGACTGTTTCATTAAAATTTGGATTGATGAATTAGTAATAATGGCTTTACCATAATCCGACGAAAGAAAGTCTTCGACATCTTGAGTAATGGTGGTTAAGCCGAGATAATATTTTCTAGCTCTTTTAGCCATAGAGTAAAGGAAACTGGCAGAGTCAGGATATTTCATCATGTACCAGGCCTCATCAACTATGAGAAGGCGTTTTTTAAGGTCTTTTTTAACTTTAGTCCAAATACTTTCAAGAATCATAAACATGGCGATGGGGCGAAGAGAGTCTTCTAATTCTTGAACTGAAAAAACAGTGAAAGTGTTTTTAATATTAACGTTGGTGTGTTGATCAAAGATGCCTCGGAACGAGCCTTTAACAAATTTTTCTAAGCGGGCGGCTAAATTTAGGGCGGTAGTTTCTTCCATGCCGATTAAAACTTTATAGAGATCTTCAAGTAGTGGCGGTTCTCTTTTTTGAGTGGCTGGGTCGGGAGTAATGCCTTTTTGTTTGTAAGTTAAAATAATACTTCGGTCAAGAAGAGCTTCTTCTTGAGGAGAAAGAGAACCCATAATAATTTTAAATAAGGAATGAAGAGAAAGAACTTTTTGAGAGAGTTCATTTTGACCCTCTTCATAAACCTGAGAAAGATCAAAAGGATTTATTTTTGAGGCTGATTTGAATGAAAATTTAATATATTGACCACCAACCGATTCACAAAGTTTTTGGTATTCGTTTTCAGGGTCAATAATAATAACTTCAGTGTCAAACATCAAAGATCTTAAGGCCTCTAATTTTACCAAGTAGCTTTTTCCTGATCCGGATTTAGCGAGAATTATAGAGTTGGCATTTTCAAAAGAAAATCGATCGAGGATTACCAGAGAGCTATTGTGTTGATTAATACCATACATGATACCGCTACTTTGAGTTAATTCGGATGAGGTAAAGGGGAAGGTGGTGGCCAAAGAAGTGGTATCCATGTTTCTAGTGATCATAAGACGGTCTTGGGCAAGTGGTAGGGTGGTTTGGAAGGCTTGGTTCATTTGCAGGCTAGCCGGCTTAGCGATGATCATTAAAGACCCTAGAGTTGACTGGACTTGCTTGGTAATTTTATTTAACTCGTCCAAGGTGGTGGCAGGGATAGTGATATAAAGACCAAATTGGAAAAACCTTTCAGAACCTTTAGCAAGTTCAACTTGGAGAGATTTGGCATCTTCAAGTTTAACTTTGGTGGAAACATTGGCAATGCGACCGCGCTCTATATCCGACTGAATTTCAGCTTCCATTTCTCCAACTTTTCTTCTTAGGTCTCCCATAATTCCTTGACCGTCAATAGGATAAATATACATAGAAATATTTAGAGAGTGGTTAAAATTAATTAAAGGCGCAAGCCAATTGGCATTAACAAAACGCGGATAACCCGAGACAAATAAAGTTCTAAAATAAGTATCGTTGATTTTTTGATGATTGAAATCAATTTCTATGGCGGATGGAGCAATAATGTCTTTGATTGAAGTAACTCCTTGAGAAAATTGGTCTTGGGTTGGGCTTGATGAGGTAGCTTTAGGATTCGGCTTATTTGGCAACTTGGACTTAGTTAAATTGGGGTTAGGCGGAGTTGTTTTAGTTTTTAAATTAGGCTTAAGATTTAATTTCATGTTGGGTTTTATTTTTATTTTCTATAGAAACATCTTTGGAAATTGAAGCCTTAATAATCGGGGTTTCAACTTTTGAAATATTGGTAAAGTCAACATTACCCGACCCTGGATTGTAATAACCAAAGAAAAGCTTAATGAGTTCGGGGGTGGTGAGTTGTTTAGTTTTTAAACCCAATCGGGTAAGCTGAGAAATAAGATGATCTTTTTTGGGGAGGAGACTGGTTTTGGCTTTTTCGATTATTTTTGATTTATCCAGGGGGAGATTTTTTTGTTTTTTTAAAGCAGAGGAAAGAGTAGAAGAAACACCCAATTCAAGATTTGAAAAAGGGATAGATAAATAAAATTTTTTGTCCAAGACTTCATTTTCCTGAACAGTTTTTTGAATAAAAACATAGTATTTTTCAAGCTGGGTTTTAAGAAGAGGGTTGGTAATTTTTTGTTTTTGGATGTTTAAGAGATTAAGATAAGAATTGATGTTTTTTCTTTCAGAGGTGATTAAGATTTGAACCGGAAAATTAAGAGAGTTTAAAAGTCCGGCATAGGCATAGATGGTAGAATCTTGCTCACCTTCGGACAAAAGAGAGAAATTAACTGCCGAGGTTTTTAGAATGATGCAAGAAGAACCGTCCTTTAAAATAACCAAATCTTCCTTAATATCTTCGATATTCAAGTGGTTTTGAGTGGTGGCTTTAATTTTAGTGGGCATTATTTAGATTGAATTTTTATTGGAGGAATTATTTCTCCCTTGGCTTCAAGTTTGATTATATCAAAGCTTTGATTTGGATGTTCCGGAACAATTTGGTAAACTCCGTCCGAGAGAGGAGTGGCGATGAAAAATTGGCCAAGTTTATTGGCTTTTAAGGCTCGGACGGGAAGACCCTGACTATCTCTGATTTCAATAATGACATTGGGGATAATTTTGTTAACTTTGTCTAAGGTAACGCCGGAGATGAGATTGGGTTTTTTCTGTTGTTGAGGCATGATAATGTTGTCGGCAAAAGAAATGGGAGAAGTTTTGGCAGATATTGGTTTTGATTTAGAAGGGGGTTTAACTGGAATGTTTTGTTTTGTTTTTGGAGGAGGAGTGGCTTTTTTAATAATTGTGACTGGTTTTTGAACAGGAGGAGTTTTTTTAATTTTGTTAGGAATAGCAGCTACGGTGGTTTGTTTGATTGGAGCGATGGCATGGGGAAGGCGGCACATTTTAGGATGATGAAGTTTTCTAACCCGAACCCCCTTAATATTAGATTTTACTATCGGAACAATTTGAATATTGGGAGATTTTGTTTTGACAGAGAAGGTTTCCCCGAGAACACCAAAGAGGTTTTTAATGTAATTTAAATATTTTTTTTCGGATTGGTCAAAAATAGTGGCTTTAGACCGAGGAAGAGAACTTAAATAGTCTTGAAGTTGACTGGGTTGAGCTTGATTGGTATTTGTGACGGAAACTTTATCAGTGGTTTTTGATGGGGAGAAAATATTAAGGGTTTTTGGAGAAGATTTGTAGATAAATTGAGTGGGAGAATAGATAGATTTGATAAAATTAATAATCCATTGATCTAGGGGGCGATCTTCAACCGGCAAAAAAGCTAGGGCAAAACCTAAAAAGGTGGCTATGGGACCAAGAGTCCATTTAAGCAAAAAGAAGAGATTTGAAGAAAAAATAATCCAAGCTAAGACTAAGCCAATGGCAAGTTCGGCAAATTGTTTTAAAGTCATATTCCCGACCAGATGAAATTTATAGCCGGTGACGTGTTGAGGAATTGGATGTTGTTGCATATGATTACTTTACCAGTTTTTTCTTAAGTTTTGAGTTGGTATTTTCATGGTTGACCAAAACCGATTACTTCAAGAGAGCCATTATTTTCAATATGCCCAATATTATCAACAGCGTATGATCTTGTTTTAGTTGGGGCATTTGATTCAATGGTGGTGATAGATTTAGAGCCAACAGAATAAACAATAGCAACGTGGTTGGTGCGGTTGGGGGCTTCAGGAAAGTGATTTTGAAGAAACATGACATTACCTGGGGCGATTTTTTTATTTACTCCCGGGTTGTTGACTATAAATTTGTTTTGTGCATTAAAACTATCTTGCATGTTTTGTGCATTAAGTAGTCCATTAGATAAACCCGGGCCAGCTTCTTGATAAGATTTAATTGGTAACCAAGTACACCAAAACATGTTAATAAAACCTATATTTTTTGTTGGAAAAGGATCTTTTCTATATCTATTTTCATCGAAAAGATTAGGGTAGTCATTTTTAGACCAGTTCCAGTAACACCAAAAACCTTGACTCAGGTTGTTAACTATTTCATAGGCCCGTCTAGCTATTGGTGAAGAGCTATTATTTGGAAATGGAAGGGGGACTATTTCTTCGGTACAATCATGTTCTTTTGGAATAGGGAAACCTAAAAGGCAGTCTCCGTTAAAGCCTGGTGAATTTGGGAGAAAGAAGGCGGAGTTAAGGGTTTGTTGTTGTTGATATGAAGATAGGATGGGTGGGATGGTGGCGGTAGCTAGGCTGACGGTGGTGACAGATGTGGCCAAAGTGGCGGCGGTTGTACCAGTAAAGCCACCACCCAAAAAGCCGGTCGGGCCAAAAAACATAGCACCAATAGTTGCAGGAATAGCGGCAATGGTCATCCAATTCCAGCCAATTAAAGCTCCGAGAGATCCAAGAGCAAATCCGCCGGTAAAAAAACCAATTACTCCACCCCCAGCAGTACCAATAAAAGCACCGATGGCGGTGCCAACACCAGGAACAATGGCAGTGCCGATAGTGGCTCCAATACCGGCTCCGAGTTTTGCTCCAATAATAGCTCCGGCAATACCACCGGCAAGACCAAAGACAGATCCAAAAATAGTAGCGCCCAAGGTTTTTATACCGGTAATAATAGCTTGAAAAACTCTGGCTCCAACACCGGCGAGATTATAGTTTTCTTTGCTTTTTCTAATTTGTTTTTTTAGTTTTCTAAGGAAAATTTTACCAAAGGAAAAAGCCATTTGAGTCATAACTAGGGGAGCAAATAAAACAGAGCCACTTTTAAGAGTAAAACTACCTAGTTTGACTAAACCTTTACCAATCGCCTGACCAAATTTTTTAGATGATTTTTTAATGATCCACTTACCGGTTTTTGAGGCACCTTTACTGATTTGTCTGACAGTCCATTTTTTACCTCTTTTGACTAAGCCTCGTGGGCTCCAATTACCAATAAATTCTTTAGTATCTTTAACTGTTTTTCTAGTTTTTCGATAAAATTTTCCTCTCTTTGAATTTTTTAAGAATTGATAGCGAGTCCATCTTTTAGTTCCAAGTTTTAATTTATCTATAGCCAGGCGAGAGCGCATTCTGGGAGAGAGAAGCCAGCCGGCCGGTTTTGTTTTAATAAAATCACGATATTCTGAAAGATAATTATTGTAAATGTCAGTAGTTTTTTGATAGGCCTTAAAGGGTTTGGTAATTAATTTATTGGCGGTTTGCTGGGTTTGTTGTTGAAGACTATAAGCAGGAAAGTAAAATTTTTTAGCAATAAATATAGAGGGGGCTAGTTTGGCAACAGTTAGTTGTTGGGAAAGATTGAATTGAGAAGGATTTTCAAAAACTTGGTAAATATTGGCAACTTTTTGTTGAAGGTGTTTGGGTAGCTGAGGGTGATCAGCGGGAAAACCCTTTTTAACATAGGCTAGAGCCAGGGGATCAAGATTAAGAGAATGAGCTTGGTGATGAGTTTGTTTGGCAACTGTGAAAGAATAAGGGGTGTAGGGACTTTCTTGTTTTAAAGGCTTAACTGATTGATGGATAAAGTTGTGAATTAAGTCTTGGTGGGGTTGAATTTCTTGGTAAAGTTGTTCGGCAGTAGCAGGAGGTAAGTTTTCAGACAAGGCTTGTTTGACTGCTTGATTAATTTGACTGGGAATGGGTAAATTAGCTGTTTGGCTTGGGACAGTATCAAGAATATTAGAAAGCTCTTCCTTGGAAACACCATAATCTTTTTCAACTTTATTTAAAATAGTTTCAGCTAAATCTTGAGGAGATTGAATACCAAATTGATGTTCAGCCTCAAGTTTATCTACTTGATTGGAGACTTGAGCTACTTCTTGAGCTTCTTTAAGAGAAAGAACTTTTTCAAGTTCTTGGCTAAGCTGTTTTTGATCTTGAGGTTTTAATAAATTGGTAAAGGCCTCATATGTTTCTGCGGTATTTTTTAAAGCTTGGTTAATATCATTTTTTTCTGCTTGAGCATATTCTTTAGGATCAAGATTTGGGTGTTTTTTTAATTCTTCCAAGGTGTGATGACTAATAGATTCGGAGGCGGTTTGTAAAAATTCTTGTTTAAGATCACTTGGGGTCCACTCAGGAAGATATTTTTCAATTGCTTGGGCAATTTTTTGAGAAATAGATTGAGCGGCACGATTTCTGGCTGCTAGTAAAGCAACGTATTTATCGTCAAGGCCTGTGTTTGCAATAGTGGGGTCAATAGCAGATTCGGGCATGTAGGATTAGTATAGCAGAGGAGGGGAGATTCATCACACACATGAAGGTTACGAACCTTCATGTGGAAATTATTCGAGAATGAGGGGTTTGAGTTTTTTTGAGTCGGGTTCTTTGGTGGAAGAGGCTAAGAATTTAGAGTAGTTTTTGGTTAGTTTTAAAATGTATTTGGGGTAGAGCCAATCTGTAGGTTCTGTTTGTTTTAGATAAATAGATAGAGAGGAGTAGGGGGTTTGGTGTTGGTGGATGTATTTTGACAGATATAAGAGTTGTTCGTTTGAGTCAATAACAACATTTTTGTAACGACCCTGAAAAATAGCTCCATCGTGTTTGTGTTTATGTTGGAAGTACATAGCGTAGGTAATCATCAATCTTCGCATCAGGTTTGAGATATTGGTTTTTTTATTGGCGGAAGGCATTGGTTTTAAAACTAAATGAAAATGATTTGGCATTAAGCAGTAGGCAGTTAGCCTGACGGAGTCTACATGAAGGTTACGAACCTTACTGTAGGGTTGTTTGACGGTGTCTTTGTAGGAGAAGTATTTGGCGGTGGGGAATTTTAAGTAGTAAGTGAGGATTTCAATAAAAGTTTCATAATCTTCTTTGTCATGAAAGATTTTGTGTTTGTAGGCACCGCGGTTAAAGATGTGATAGAAGTATTGAGGTCTGAAATTTCTATTGTAGTATTTACTGGGCATTGGTTTTAGTATATCACATGAAGGTTACGAACCTTACTGTAGCAAGGGTGTTTGGGGTGTTACATGAAGGTTACGAACCTTCATGTGGGATTACGAACCTTTATGTAGGAGTTGGTGTTTGAGGGCCTCAACTTCTTCTTTGGATTGGGTTTCGTCGATTTTGACTAAAAGCTTGTTAAAGATTTCGTTTTCCGCGTTTTTAAAATCTTTTTTCTCGTAGATGGCTTTAGCATGAGCCATTTCATCTAACATAGTTTCCATTTTTTCTTTGACAAAAGATTGATAGGTTAAAGAAATAGATTTCCAAAGAATTTTAGTGATTTTTAGTTTTTGAATTGAGTTATAAGAGGGGAGTTTGGCAAGAAGATCTTGTTTTTCTTTTTGAGTTAGGGGGGCTATTTTAATTAGTTGAGATAATGGAATAGGTTTCATATTATGAATAGAGGCCTTGTATTTGTTGTTGTTTTTCTTGGCTTAGTTGATTAAAGATAGATTGAGCTAAGTTTGGGACGAGGTCAAAGAGAATACTCCAAGTTGAGGCGGGAATTTGATCAGGATCGCTTGTTTCGATATTTTTTAAGGCGGGAATATTTAAGGGACCTTGAATCTCTTTAGAAATTTCTTCTACTTTTTTGTTTAGTTCTTTGGTAGATTCAAGAACTTTTGGTTCAAGTTTACCGATTTTTTCCAAAGCAACATAGATAGTCGGATCGATTTTTTCAGCAGTTTTTTCAGTTATGTAGAGGTTGGTAAATTCTTTGGTGGCTTGATTTGCCATTTCTTGTTGAAGTTAAAAAACTTCAACAAG
>JAYEMX010000011.1:0-5142 GCA_034718535.1 Patescibacteria group bacterium
TTGCTGAGTTAAAAAAAGTTGTTTGGCCTACCAAAAAAGAGGTTGTTAAAATGACCGGTATTGTCATCGCCGTCAGTTTAATCGTTGGTTCTTTAATCGGCGGGCTTGACTTATTTTTTACTAAAATCATTGGCCTAATAATTAAATAAATATGAATAAAAAAACAAAAAAAACTATAAAGCCCAAGAGTTCCAAACCTAAAGAGGTTAAAGCCGTTAAACCTAAAAAAACTAAGCAAGACATTGTCAAAGAACAAGAAAAAAAAGATGCCAAAAAAGCCCAAGCCGAAAATCATATCATCATTAATAAAGATGATAAAAAAAAGGCTAACTGGTTTGTAGTTCACACCTACTCAGGTCATGAACAAAAAGTGGCCGCCGGATTAAAGCAAAGAGCCGAATCCATGAACTTAACCGACTATATTCTTGAAATCCTTATTCCCACTCAAAACAAAATTCAAATTAAAAAAGGTGAAAAACATTCTATCAAAGAAAAGCTTTTCCCGGGATATATGCTGGTTAAATTGGTTTTAACCGATGATTCTTGGTTGGCAGTTCGCACCACTCAAGGCGTTACCGGCTTTGTTGGTATTGGTAATAAGCCCACTCCTCTTCCCGAATCTGAAGTAAAAAACATTATGAAGTTTATGCAGATGGAGGCACCTAAATATAAAACTTCTTTTAGCATTGGCGAAGCAGTTAAAATCATTGAAGGTCCTTTCGCTGATTTCTTGGGCAGTGTTGAATCTTTAGATAATGAACGCGGAAAAATCAAAGTCCTAGTTTCAATCTTCGGCAGAGAAACTCCGGTAGAACTTGATTTCTTGCAAGTCCAAAAAATATAAGCTATACTTCCCCTACTTCGTTATAGCGAGGAAGATTCGAAAAAATTTCGATTCGAAATAATTAGTCCTTGCTATGCAAGGATATTTTTATGGCAAAACAAGTTAAAGTAGTTTTAAAACTGAACATTCCGGCAGGTAAAGCAAATCCGGCTCCTCCAATCGGGCCAGCTCTTGGTCAACATGGTGTGGCTATCATGGATTTTTGCAAAGCCTACAATGAAAAAACTAAACAAATGCAGGGAATTATTCCAGCCGTAATCACCATTTACGAAGACCGATCATTTATTTTTGAACTCAAAAAACCACCGGTTAGCGAATTTATTAAAAAAGAAGTTAACCTAAAAAAAGGTTCAAGTACTCCGGGCAGAGAAACCATAGCCTCCATTACAGATAAACAACTGGAAAAAATCGCTAAAGAAAAAATAGACGATCTTAATGCCAATGACATTGAGGCCGCCAAAAAAATTATAGCCGGATCAGCCAGATCCATGGGCATCAAAATAACCTAATATGGGTAAGAAAAAAATCGCAGTTCTAGATCTATCTCAATCCGACTCGCCTAAATTAAAGGCTTCCGGAACCAGAAGTCAAAAGCTCACCAAAACTAAAGAAAAAAAAGCTCCAATCGCTATTCCCGTAAAAGGGGAAAGGTTAGGAACTTCCAGCGGTCTGCAGGGAGCGAAGCGACTGAAAGATAGTTCCGAACCTTCTGCAAATGCAAAAACCAAAACCAAAAAAAGAGTCAAGCACCCCCGTTCTAGTCGCTATATCAAAGCCAAAAAACTGGTAGATAAGACTAATTTTTATGAAATCAAAGATGCCATATCTTTACTCAGAAAAATTTCTACCGTCAAATTTGACGCCAGCGTTGAGCTTCATTGTAATTTAACCGAAGATAAAATTTCAGGAGAATTAAATCTTCCTCACGGTTCCGGCAAAACTCAAAAAGTTGAAATTGCTTCAGACAAAACTTTAGGTAAATTAAAAGACGGTATTATTGATTTTGATGTTCTGGTTGCCGAACCCAAAATCATGCCAAAACTGGCCAAATTCGCCAAACTTTTGGGACCAAAAGGTTTAATGCCAAACCCCAAATCCGGTACTATTTCAACTAAGCCAAAAGAAATTAAAAAGAAACTGGCTGGCGGAGCCACCAGATACAAATCAGAAACAAAAACTCCACTTCTTCATCTTACTATTGGTAAATTAAGTTTTAAAGATAGCCAACTCAAAGAAAATATTAAATCAGCTATCAATACCATTAAACCAAAAAACATTTCAATTGCTTTCCTTTGCTCCTCCATGAGCCCATCAATCAAACTCAAAATAAAGTAAAACTATTATTGACTTTATTTGCTCTTTAATTATATAATCCCATTTATCCAAAGACCGTAGGTAAATTTTAAACCCTACCGAGGAAAACACACCTCACGTCTTTAGTGAGGATTTTTTATGCCATCACCAAAAAACATTCAAGAAGTAAAAACACTAATCGAAAAAATCAATCAGGCCAAATCTATTGTTTTAGCCGACTATAGTGGTTTAAACGTCAACCTTCAACAAGCTCTCAGAAGAAAAGTTAAAGAAGTCGGCGGTGAATTAATTATTACCAAAAACTCTCTTTTAAAAATCGCCGTTACCGAAAAAAAATACCCGGTTAATGATCTTATCGACTCTTTTATTGGCCCCACCATAACCCTATTTGCTTATGAGGATGAAATTGCCCCCATCAAAGCTTTGGCCGAATTTGCCAAAGAAAACAGTCTTCCAGAAATTAAGGCCGGATTCTTAAACAAAGAGGCTCTCACTAAAAAACAGGTTGAAGCTTTGGCTAAATTACCATCCAAAATAGAACTCTTAGCCAAAACCATCAGCACCATCAAATCTCCAATAACTAGTTTTGTTAATGTTTTATCGGGAAATTTACGTAATTTAGTTTTCGCCCTTAAAGCGATCCAATCAAAAAAAGGTGGTGAATAATCCATGACTAACATATCGAAAGATGTTAAAACAACTAAAGATAAACCAGTAGTAAAAAAGAAAAAGAAAACAATAAAAGTTTCTAAAAACCTTCAAACTATAATTAATCAAGTTGAAAAACTCACTGTCTTAGAATTATCTGAATTAGTTAAAGCTCTTGAAGATAAATTTGGTGTTTCTGCCGCTGCTCCGGTAGCAGCAGTAGCCGCCGGCACTCCGGCCGAAGCAGTTGAAGAAAAAGAAGAAAAATCTGAGTATCAAGTTGTTTTAACCGACACCGGTGCCAACAAAATAGGAGTAATTAAAGCTCTTAGAGAAATCAATCAAGACCTCGGCTTAAAAGAAGCTAAGGATTTAACAGAAGCCAATCCTAAAGAAGTGGGCACTTTTAAAACAAAAGAAGCCGAAGAAGCCAAAAAGAAACTGGAATCTGCCGGAGCTCAAGTTGAGCTTAAATAAAAATTCTTGACAGACTGTATCATATTTTGATATATTAATATTAGTTAAATATTAATTAGACTGCCTTTGAATAAAATATGACAGATCAAAAGGCATCAAACCAAAACCCTCAACCTCAAAAGACCGTTGTTAAGCCAAAATTATCTTTGGATAATCTTCCTGATCTGCTTACTGTTCGCGAAGTAGCCGACCTCCTTCGAGTTTCCCCTCTCACCATTAAAAGATGGGGCAAACGTGGCAAACTACCGGCTATTAGAATTAATTCCAGGGGTGATCGACGTTACAAAAAAGAAGCCATTCTCTGGCTCTTGGGAATTCAAGACAAATAAGCTCATAATCCCCACTTTCCAGCCAATCGTTTTACCTCACCGGTAAAATAAGTCTTAACCTTTTCCCAATCTACGGGCTTTAACATTTTTAATTCCACTGTATCAATCTCCGCATCTTCAAAATAACCCAAACTCTTCAAAATATGATACTCTCGATCTTTTTGTTTTCCATACTTCTGATTATAAAGACTAAAAACTTTTTCCAAGCTTATTTTCTTACATATCCAAAACAAATCTATAAAATCTCGTTTTGAACCCCTATCTTCAATTGCATTAAGCTTCATGGGAGCCAAATCTTTTAAACTAGCAATTTTAATTCCAAAAAAATCATCAAATTTATCCAAGATTTTGTATTCATAATAAAACAAGCTAAACTTTGCTTTACAAAAACTACCTAAAATCGTTCTCCAGGCCAATTGATTTTTAATAAACTTGCCTGTTTTTTTCAAATCAGCCAATACTGCAGTTTCTTCAAATTTTCGAGAAGTGAAAAAGTCTAAATCCACTGACTGTCTATGCCCCAACCGCAAAGCCACAGCCGTCCCACCCGCCAAATAAGCAAAGTCTACCAATTTCTTTTGTCCTAATAATTTTATACCCCGAAACGTATTCGGTGATAAGGTGTTTTTAAACATTTAACCTCAGCCTGTTTAATATTTAATATGTTAGACCAAAATACCGCTGTTTTTCTTGAAATACCCCGATATTTTAGCAGTATATTTTTCAAACTCTTTACACCATAGGTCTTTAACATCCATGAAATATCTGCGGTATCACCGCAATCAATCAATCTTTTAATCACATAATGCTTATCTTTTGAAAGTTGAATATTTTCCGGATCCACTTCCCAAAAATACGGATAAAATTTTCGTGGCAGTTTCTTCTTCATATCTATATTCTACCAGTTTCTGAGCCTTTTAGCACCAACCCCACAAACTTAACCAACTCAATCTGTCTTTTTATTCTCCATGGTTGTAAAACCAGCCTCCAAAGCCACTCTAGCCCTATTTTTTGCACTAATTTCGGTGCCCTTAACCATGGTTTTACCAAATAGTTAAAGCTCCCACCCACTCCCATAGCCACTTTTATTTGTAATTTTGCTAAATTTTTAACTATCCATTTTTCCTGTTTTCCGTGTCCAAAGCCCACAAATAATAAATCCGGCTTATACTTATTGATTTTATTTATCATTTTAGTATTTTCCTGTTTAGTGGCTTTGTCTATTTTTTCCAACCCCATTGATCCTTTTATTTTTAACCCCAAATACTTATTTCTTAATTTTTCGGCTGCTTTTTTTGCCACTAATTTCTCACCACCTAAAAAATATACCCGCCATTTTTTTTCAACCGCCAATTTACAAAGCCCCAACATCACATCCACCCCCGCCACCCTCTCACATTTATATTTACATTCCATCCCGGGATGGAATGTTTTATTTATCGCCCAAATTAAACCAACCCCGTCTGGAATTTTTAAATCAGCCTTATTCAAAATATCTCTAAACTCCATATCTTTTTGAGCTTTCATCAC
>JAYEMX010000012.1:0-5055 GCA_034718535.1 Patescibacteria group bacterium
GTAAGATTAAGAAGCAAGAGTTGATTGATTTTGAACAGGAAAAAAAGAAAGTTGTTAGAACAAAATTAATTTTAAAATCAAAAGAAATTTTAAGAGTTAAAGAAAAAGTTTTAGCTTTAACCAAGAGATTTCCGGTTAAAAAATGTATAGTTAATTTAGGAGAATAAAATGAAATCTGATATTGAAATCGCGCAAGCTACAAAAATGGAACCAATTAAAGATATTGCTAAAAAAGTTGGTTTGAATGAAAATGAGTTGGAGGTTTATGGGCAATATAAGGCTAAATTAACTTATGATGCGATTAAAAAAAGAAAAGATAAAAAGGATGGGAAATTAATATTGGTAACGGCAATGACTCCGACTCCGGCGGGTGAAGGTAAAACTACGACTACGGTTGGTTTGGGTCAAGCTTTATGGGGACTTAACAAAAAATCCATGATTTGTTTAAGGGAGCCTTCTTTGGGTCCGGTTTTTGGAATTAAAGGTGGGGCGGCTGGTGGAGGTTATGCTCAAGTAGTACCAATGGAAGATATTAACCTTCATTTTACCGGTGATATTCATGCGATTGGGGCGGCTAATAATTTAGTGGCGGCAACAATTGACAATCATTTAAAGCATGGCAATGAATTAAATATTGATTTGACTAAGATAAGTTGGCATCGGGCAATGGATATGAATGATAGGTCTTTGAGAAATATTGTGGTTGGTTTGGGTGGCAAAGCTAATGGGGTGCCTCGTGAAGATCATTTTGACATTACAGTAGCCTCTGAAATTATGGCGGTGTTTTGCTTGGCTATGGATATTGAGGATCTTAAAAAAAGAGTTGAAAAAATAATAGTAGCTGAAAATTATGATAAACAACCTATTACCATTAAAGATCTTAAAGTAGCCGGAGCAGTAGTGGCTTTATTAAAAGATGCTTTAAAGCCAAACTTAGTCCAAACTCTTGAAGGTAGTCCGGCTTTTATTCATGGTGGGCCGTTTGCCAATATTGCACATGGTTGTAATTCTTTAGTGGCTACAAAAACAGCTTTAAAATTAGTTGATTATGTGGTGACAGAAGCCGGTTTTGGGGCTGATTTGGGAGCGGAGAAGTTTTTAAATTTAAAATCCAGAATTGGGAATTTAAACCCAGAAGCAGTAGTTTTAGTGGCTACCATCAGAGCTTTAAAACATCATGGGAATGGAGATTTAAAATCAGGTCTTGATAATCTTGGTGGTCATATTTCAAATATTAAAAAGTTTGGAATTAAACCGGTGGTGGCTATTAATGTTTTTTCTGAGGATACTAATAAAGAATTAGAATTAGTAGAAAAATATTGTAATAAAAAACAAGTAATGGTATCTCAAAATAATACTTGGGCTAAGGGTGGAAAAGGTGGTTATGATTTAGCTAAAAAAGTGTTAAAGTCTTTGGAAGAAGGTAGTAATTATAAGCCACTTTATTTAAATGAATTAAGTACCAAAGAAAAAATTGAAAAGATTTCTAAAGATATTTACGGAGCCGATGGGGTTGATTTTACAGCAAAAGCTATAAAACAATTGGAAAAATATGAGAGTTGGAATACTCCAAAACTTCCAATTTGTATGGCTAAAACTCAATATTCTTTTTCAGACAATAAAAATTTATTAAATAAACCCAAGGGTTTTAAAATTACGGTTAATTCAATCAGATTATCGGCTGGGGCAGGATTTTATGTGGTTTTATGCGGAAATGTAATGACTATGCCCGGTTTACCAAAAATACCTTCGGCTGAATTGATTGATGTGACTAAAGATGGTCAGATTACCGGATTGTTTTAAACTATGACTCAAATTATTGACGGTAAAGCTTTAAGTAAAAAAATTCAAGTTGATTTGAAAAATAAAGTGGCAAAATTAAAAGTTAAGCCGGGATTGGCGGTTGTTTTAATTGGAAAAGATTCAGCTTCTGAGATTTATGTCAGGTGTAAAGAAGAAACTTGTGAAAAAATTGGTTATTATTCAAAAAAAGTTGAGTTAGCGGCTACAATAACTAAAGAAGAATTATTTAAAGTAATTGATGATTTAAATAAGGATGAAAAAATAGATGGAATTTTAGTTCAATTTCCTTTACCGGGTGAATTAAGGTTAATAGAAGATGAAGTGATTAAAAGAATTTTGCCGGAAAAAGATGTTGATGGATTTCATCCTTTAAATGTGGGAGAGCTTTTTGCCAGAAAAAAGCCGGTTGATGATAATATGGTTGTTTCTTGTACTCCAATGGGAATTTTAAGGATGTTAAAGGAGTATAAAATTGAGATTAAAGGTAAAAAAGCAGTGGTTATTGGTAGAAGTAATTTGGTGGGAAAACCAGTGGCCCAACTTTTGTTGTTGGAGAATGCGACTGTGACTATTTGTCATTCAAAAACTCAAGATTTGGAAAAAGAATGTCAGCAAGCGGATATTTTAGTAGTTGGGGTTGGGAAAGCAGGGTTAATTAAAAAATCTTTTGTAAAAGAAGGTGCGGTGATAATTGATGCTGGAATTAATAGAACAGAAAAAGGTTTAGTTGGAGATGTGGATTATAAGGGTGTTTTTGATAAAGTTAGAGCGATTACGCCAGTGCCGGGTGGAGTTGGGCCGATGACGATTGCAATTTTAATGGAAAATGTATATAAATTGTATCAGAGGAAAAATAATGAAAAAAGTAACTAGTTTAGTTGTTGATAGGGTTGTTGGCAATCAAATTTTATTTACGGGAATTTTAAGTTTTGTAGTCCCCTTTTTACTTTCAACTCATCAATTTCCATTAGGAGTTTTAGTTAATGCGGGTTTGTATTTATCGGTGTTTTATTTAAAAAAACCAGCTAGAATGACTTTAGTTTTTTTCCCCAGCATAGCGGTTATGACCAGAGGCTTGATATTTGGTAATTTTACTCACTTTTTATTAATAATGACACCTTTTATTTGGATGGGAAATTTGGTTTTAACTATGGGGTTTGAAAAACTTGTGATTTTTAATAGATTATTTGCCGGAGTTTTGTCTGGGGTGGTTAAATTTGGATTATTATGGACAAGCTCTCATTTATTATTTCAATTAAATTTAATTCCAAAAGCATTGGTAATAGCCATGGGTTTTAATCAACTGATGACTGCTTTATTGGGAATGGGCTTAGCATTGTTTATTGTTGGGATTGAACCAAACTCTTAAAATGAAAAAAGTATCGAAGTTTCAGCGAGATAATTATTTGAAAATTGACTTAGAAAAGTGTATTGGTTGCAAAAGTTGTGTGATGGTGTGCAAGAATCAAGGAATAGAAAGGTTAAAAGTTGATGACGATGGGAAGAAAAAAGTGTCTGAAAATGATAGCAATCCTTGTGTTTTTTGCGGTCAGTGTATAACTCATTGTCCGGTTAATGCAATTACAACCAATCCAAGGTTTTTTAATCAGGTTAAAGAAAATTTGGATAATAGTGACTATATTAATGTGGCTCAAGTGGCTCCGGCAATTAGAGCCAGTATTGGTGAAGAATTTGATTTGGATTATGGGGAAGTTAGCGCTGGAAAATTGGTTTCCGGTTTAAAAAAAGCCGGATTTGATTATGTATTTGATACTTGTTTTGGAGCTGATGTAACTACCATTGAAGAAGCAAAAGAGTTAATTAGAAGATTGAAATCAGGTGATGATTTGCCGATGTTTACATCTTGTTGTCCTTCATGGGTGAGATATTTAGGTAGTTACAAGAAGGATTTGCTTCATTATTTAACTTCAGTTCATTCTCCGCAAATGATTTTGGCCAGAATTGTAAAAACTTTATGGGCGAGTAAGATGCACATTCCTATAGAAAAAATTAGAATGGTTTCAATTATGCCTTGTGTGGCGAAAAAATGGGAAAGCGAAAGAAGAGATTATCGAATCAATGGCCATTGGCCGGTCGATCAGGTGATTACAACGGTGGAAACTGCTAATTTATTTAAAGAAAAAGAAATTGATTTTAAAAAGTTAAAAGAAGAAAATTTTGATAATCCCTTTGGTGAGGCTTCGGGCGGGGGCTATATTTATGGAGCTTCGGGTGGAGTTATGTTATCTGCTTTAAGAACGGCTTATTATTATTTAACCGGTCATAATTTGAAGGAATTTGGACTTAATATATTAAGTGGGCAGGATGAGTTAAAAGAATTTGAAGTTAAGATTGAGGGGAGGAATTTAAGAGCGGCTGTAGTTAACGGCTTAGGTAATTTTTCTAAAGTTTCCGGTAATTTAGATAATTATGATTATATTGAGGTGATGGCTTGTCCAGGAGGTTGTATTGGTGGAGGTGGTCAACCTAAACCGGTTAATGATGAGATTAGAAATAAAAGGGCCGAAGTTTTAATCGGGCTTGATACTAATTCTAAAACTAGATTTGCTCACGAAAATCCCATGGTTAGAAGGTTATATGATGAGTTTTTGGTTAATGAGAAAATAAGGAGAGAGATTACCCACTTTCATAGACTACAGGGATGATCCTTGAAGGTCTTGTTTGTGATAAAATACTTTTGTAAGATATACTCGACTATGCGAGTGTATTTTTATTGCCGGATGGTGAAATGGCATCACAGAGGCCTTTGAAGCCTTTATTTTAGGTTCGAATCCTAGTCCGGCAACCAAGGCCTGGTGGTGGAATTGGTATACACGCGAGACTTAAAATCTCGTGGTTGCAAAACCGTGTGGGTTCGAGCCCCACCCTGGCCACACTATATAAAATAAATTTGAAATATAAATATCGGGGTGTAGCGCAGTTGGCTAGCGCGCGTCGTTTGGGACGATGAGGTCGCTGGTTCGAGTCCAGTCACCCCGACCAATGCGGGATTAGTTGATCGGTTCAACGTCAGCTTTCCAAGCTGAAAAAAGGGGTTCGATTCCCCTATCCCGCTCAAAGCGCCTGTAGCTCAGGGGATAGAGCAACTGTCTTCTAAACAGTAGGCCACAGGTTCGATTCCTGTCAGGCGCACTTCGACAAGCTTAGCGTAAACAAGGGCCGTTAGCTCAGTTGGTAGAGCATCTGCCTCTTAAGCAGAGTGTCACAGGTTCGAATCCTGTACGGCTCACA
>JAYEMX010000013.1:0-4941 GCA_034718535.1 Patescibacteria group bacterium
AAGAATAATAAGTAGGGCTTTGTAAGGTAAGATTAAGAAGGTAATGGTAGTGGAAATGGTGTTGGTGGAGTCTTGCGGAGTGATGGTGGCAGTGGCAGAGTAAAGGCCAAAAGGAAAGATAGGGGACCATTTGGGAGTATTTGGGTCGGTGATTATTTGCCTGGTTGAGTCGGCGAGAATATTATCTTCGCGGAGAGGAAGAATGGCAACTTTTTTCTTAAAAGTGTTGTAAATTTCGACTTGACCAACGACTTTGAAACGGGTTTTGCCGGTGTTTTTAATGCGAAGAAGAAATGAGGTGGGGGAGAAAGAATCGAGAAGATTGAGTAAGGTGTCACCTTGAAGAGCTTTAAACTCCTCGATTTTGGCGGTTTTTATTGGTTGGCCGGTTTTGGAAATAGTAAGTAAAATATTAGAGCCGATAGTGGCTTGGTTAGTGGTGCCGGTACCGCCGATGAGACCAATAGTGTTGGATTTAAAGAGAAAGGTAAGATAGTGATCGGCCTCCGGTTGATTTTCAGGAATTCTGATTTTAAGAACCAATTCTTTAGTTTGACCGGCTTTTAAAGGAATAGTGGTTGGAAAAGTGTCGATATCGGCATTTTGAAAAGAAAAAAATGGGGGGGCAAGTTCCGAACCATATAACTTTACGTGGCCAAATTCATCAGTGGGAGCAAAAGGAACAATGGTAGTGGTAATAGTGGTATCATCACCAAGATTTTTAAGTCGATAAACTTGGGTAATAGATTTGCCAGGTTGGATAGTGGCTTGTAAGAGCGGAGGCCAAATTGAAAGAGAGGTGGTTTGAGCGTGGATGGGAGAGGGGGTGAAGAGGAAGAGGAGGAGGAATGATAATAACCAAAGAGAGGTGGGTGCGGGTTTTGTTTTTTGCATATTTTTAATAACTTGGAACGGCTGTGTAAGTAATTTGGTTTTCATAATCGCCGGCTGCTTGAGAACCGGAGATATTGGCTTGATAGGTGACAGTGGCGGTACGATTGGTGCCAACATTAGAACTTAACATAATGATTTGAGGTGATTCGGTTGAGGCTAGATCGGCAAATTGTCTGAAATAGGTAGAATCAGTAAAATCCGAGGCAATATCATCACCGGTCATATTAAAACCAAATCCATATTTGTCAGTAGAGGTCCAGACATCGGCGGTGGATTCGTCGCAACTGGTATTACAAGTAGTGTCGGGAATAGTGGTGGCAGAGGCTTGGAGTTTTAAAGGGTGGTCGGCAATGGCACTAACTGAATAGCCACCGGCACCACCGCAAGATACACTTAAAGTATTGGTTTTAGTTGTGAGAGTATTTAAGGGAAGAGTAGAGAAATCAATAGAAAGATCGGAGATGGTAAAAGAAAAGGCGATGATGGTTTTAATGTAAGGAAAACCGGCTTTGACATAGTAACCTGATGAAGAATATTGACCTGGGGCGAATTGACCGATGGTGTCCAAAACTTTAAAATTGCTGGATTCTTTTGAACCTGAAGTCATGTTGAGGTTGGTGAATTTTAATTTGTAGGATTCGGATTCCATGCGATTGACGGCTTTTATGGAAGTGGAAGATAGAATAAATATAGCTATAAAGATGGTTGCTAATTTGATGCTTTTAATCATTATCGGTTAGATTGTCTATTTCTTCTTCCAACTCTTGACCGGAAGAAAAGAGTTCTTTTAAATCAGAGTAAAGAGATTTTAGTTGTTTTTGTTGGTGATAAGGAATATTGTTTAAACTAGAGGAGAACTGAGAAACTAAGTCGATGGCATGATGTAGTTTGTTTTTGAATTCTATAGAAAGCCATAGTAAGGTAGTGGTCTCTTCTTTTGAAACAGTAGTTTCAAGGCGATTGGTTTGATGTTTAAGGATTTTAATTTGATTAACATCCTCAAGCACTCTTAAATATTGATTGCCAAAAAAGCGGGCTAAAGGAGCCATTAATAAGAGGGAAGTGAGACTAAGAATTTGAGAGGATGAGGATAAGTCATTATTTAGCAGGAACATTACTGAGAGTGCTAAGCCAAGTGCAAAACCGAGAGTAGGAAAGAAAAAGAGACTAAGGTAAATAATAAGAAAATCGAGAAGGAAAAATAGAGGTGAGGTTAGATGACCGGTTGAGAGAACCAGTAAAAGAGTAATGGAAGTGATAATAAGACTATTTGATATATTACGATATGTTTGGATAGGGTTATCTTGGGGTTTATGACGACAAATAAGGTCGTGAAAAAAGAAAATAATAGCTAACAGAGCTGTGAGTTGAAAAGAAAACTTGGACATTTCGGGATGATTAATAAAAATAAAGCTTAAAGCGGCGGCAACTATTAAGATAATGATGTGGCCGGTGTTGGACAGGGACATAAAAATATTATAGCAGAAGAAGATTTTTTTTGTTATACTTTTCTTATGTTTAGTTTTAATCATAAGAAAATTGAGAGAAAGTGGAGAGAAGAATGGGATGATAAGGGGGTATATGAGGTGGATTTGGAAAATGCCAAAAAGCCTTTTTATAATTTAATGATGTTTCCATATCCGTCGGCCGAGGGATTGCATGTGGGTAATATGTATGCTTTTACAGGGGCGGATATATATGGGAGATATAAGGCGATGCGGGGATATGATGTTTTTGAGCCGATTGGGTTAGATGGGTTTGGAATTCATTCAGAAAATTATGCGATTAAAATAGGAAAGCATCCTAAAGAGCAGGCCAAAATTAGCGAGAAAAGGTTTTATGATCAATTAAGTAAAATTGGCAATAGATTTTCGTGGAATAACAGATTGGAAACATATGATCCGGAGTATTATAAATGGACCCAATGGTTGTTTGTTAAAATGTATGAAAATGGTTTGGCGTATAGAAAAAAGTCTTTGGTAAACTGGTGTCCATCTTGTAAAACTGTTTTAGCAGATGCTCAGGTAGAGCAGGGTAAGTGTGAAAGGTGTAAAACAGAAACAACAAAAAAGGAAACTTATCAATGGTTTTTTAAGATTACGGATTATGCTCAGAGATTATTGGATGGTTTAGATAAGATTGACTGGCCTAATAAGATAAAAACAGCTCAGAGAAATTGGATTGGGAGAAAAGAAGGGGTGGAGATAGATTTTGAGATAAAGAAAGGTTCCGAACTAGTCCCGATTAAATCGGGATTGGCTAGTAAGCCTGAAGTTACGGAACCGCTTATATTAACCTGTTTTACTACGAGGCCGGATACTTTATATGGGGCAACTTTTATGGTGGTGGCGCCGGAGTATGCTAAAAAATTATTAAAATATGTTCCTGAAGATAAGAAAGATGAAGTTGAAAAATATATTAAAAAAGCTTTGAAAAAAACCGAACAGACGAGAAAAAAAGATGAGAAGAGTAAGACTGGTGTAGATATGGGGATTAAGGTGATTAATCTTGCGAGTAATAAAAAATTGCCTGTGTTTGTGGCTGATTATGTGTTAATGGATTATGGAAGCGGAGCAGTGATGGGAGTGCCCGCCCATGATCAAAGAGATTGGGATTTTGCTAAAAAATATAACTTGGACATTGTCGAGGTAATTAAAGGTGGAGATGTTAAAAAACAAGCCTATGCCGGTGAGGGAAAGATAGTTAATTCCGGTAAATGGAATGAGTTAATGATGCCAAATGATATGGGGAAAATAATAGATGATGTGGAAGAAAGGAAAATTGGAAAAAGAAAAGTTGAGTTTCGTTTAAGAGATTGGTGTATTAGTCGGCAAAGATATTGGGGTCCGCCAATACCGATGGTTTATTGTGAAAAATGTGCTAAACATGCTACTCCGGAGAGTAAAGAAGTTCCACTCCGGAGAGTCACTAATGCGGGTTGGTATCCGGAGAAATTGGAGAATTTGCCAGTGGTGTTGCCAGATATAAAGGACTTTAAACCGACTGGAGATGGTAAATCTCCTTTGGAAAAGGCTGATAAAGATTGGCTTTATACTAAGTGTCCTAAATGTGGAGCTAAGGCCAAAAGGGAAACAGATGTAAGTGATACTTTTTTGGACAGTTCGTGGTATTTTTTGAGATATCCTTCGATTAAAAAGAGTGCCACTCCGGAGAGTAAACAAGTTCTACTCCGGAGAGTCACTGGGTCTCCGTTTGATAAAAAGATTACTGAAAACTGGTTGCCGGTAAATGCATATATTGGTGGAGCGGAACATGCGGTTTTGCATTTAATGTATTCAAGGTTTGTTTGGATGGCGTTATGTGATTGGGGAATATTACCAGCAAGTGCCACTCCGGAGAGTCACTCCGTGCCACTCCGGAGAGTCAAAGAGAAGCATAAATCCGGGTGGTCTGAACCCTTTCCATTTTTGTTTGGTCATGGTTTGATTATTAAAGATGGTAGCAAAATGAGTAAATCTAAGGGTAATATTATTAATCCTGACAAATATATAGAGAAATACGGTGCAGATGTTTTAAGAATGTATTTAATGTTTATCGGTCCTTATGAACAAGGAGGGGATTTTAAAGATACCGGAATACAAGGAATGAAAAAGTTTTTGGATCGAGTCTGGCGTTTGTTTGATGAAAAAATCAATAATAAAACAAGCAAGAAATTAAAAAGAAAATTAGAACAGACAATTAAAAAAGTTGGAGAAGATATGGGGAGTTTTAACTATAATACCGCCATTGCCAAATTAATGGAATGTACTAATTTATGGAAAGAGGATGGTGAAGTGATGAGTGAGCAAGATGGTCAAAAGTTTCTTCAGTTGATGGCACCAATAGCACCGTTTATTAGTGAAGAATTGTGGTCAAAGCTTGGGGGTGAGTTTAGTATTCATAATCAAAAATGGCCAAAATATGACGAGAAATTGATTGAGAGCGAAAAGGTAATATTTGTGATACAAGTTAATGGGAAGTTAAGAGGACAGTTTGAGGTTGATAGAGATGAGGTTGAAAATGAGAAAAAGATGATTAAGTTGGCAA
>JAYEMX010000014.1:0-18181 GCA_034718535.1 Patescibacteria group bacterium
TAAACAGTGCTATTTCCCACCCCAGTTAAGTTTTTTTAACCTTTTAGGAGACCTGCCTGCTGGCAGGCAGGAAGGCAGAGCGGAATCAAAGGGGTGAATGCCTGAGCCCAAAATAATTGATAATTGAACATTATTTACTTTCCAATTCTAATATGATATATTATAGGTTAATTTTAATTAATTAAACTGCCCCCTTAAATAAATATTTTCTGAGCGTTAGCGAAGAAAATATCTTTCCCTCTAAAATAAAACAAATTTTCCCTCCCTGCTTTAAACCTTCTTAGGGTTGAAAAACCTATTACTTTAAAAAAGAATCGCCTTTTTTGAAGTTCATCTTTGAAACAATCATTTTAAATTCATGGTCGGATTCATTTCTAAAACCATGTTCTTCGTTTTTACTCACATAGATCATATCACCTGGATGAACTTCAAATTCTTTACCATTAACAATCATAGTGGCAGAATTGTGAGTTATATAAAAAATTTCGTCAGTAAAGTCATGTTTGTGGCAAGGGATAACACCCTTGGGTTTAACAATAACATCTTCGATTAAATTAATCTTTTCTTCTAGATTATCTAACAAAATCCTTTTTTTATAACTTTTACCGTCAATCCATTTTTTGTTTTTAATATGTTTCATAGAAATTTTTTACTTATAAAGGTTTTCCAATTTCACCTATCTTTATAGTATATACGACATACTTAATAAGATCCTAAAAACTCACGTAAAGAGGGTGGGATTGAAGGGGGATTAATTGACCTTGATTATCACTAAGTTCACCTCTGGCAATTCCCACCACTAGTTCTTCGGGCTTACCTAATTTAAGTAAGCTAATTAAACCCAACTCTGACTTTGTTGCTAAAGATGAGCTAATTTTAATTTTAACTTCATAAACCTTTCCTACTGGCAAATCTATTTCTACTTTACTCATCCCTACCCCATTTACAGGATTTATTACAAGTTCTCCCTCGCCTTTAACTTTTATTAACCAAACAAGCAATTCAGTTCCTCCCAGAAGATTTTTAGCCTTGAGTTCATTATCAACCAGTCTTAACTCTGCTTTAGTATTTTCATCAGTAACAAAAAACATTCCTTCCCAGCTAGCTCTTTTACCTAAAATACTTACCTCAACCTTTCCAGACCTAGCTTTATTTGGCACCTTAAATTCAATATAATCTCCAGTCCAATTAATTAAATTATCCATGCTAATTTTTGAACCACCTAAACTTACCCAACTATTTTCATCAACTCCACCCAAATTTTCTCCATGGATTAAAACCGCATCACCAACTTTTCCAAAAAAATGATCAACCAGATAAATTATCGGTGGCCCTTCGGGAACCTCAAATTTTTTAGTTATTTCTTCTGCTTTTGGAGTTAATAAAGCCGCCTCAGATCTGGTTCTGGTCGGGTTAATTGCCGCGTTACGAACCAAAGGCATAACTCCCAATACCAATAAAAACATTGAAAATCCAACAATTTTTTTCCAAGATAATTTGTAAAACCATCTCAAAATTTTTGTTTTTTTACTTAACATATTATCCTTTATGGCTAATTATGATTTTTTGTAAGTCAGCATCAAATTTAATATTAAATTCATCAAAAAAACCAATTCTCCCCAAAATATTACTAGTCCTATCGTTTTCACTAAACACCACCGGAATAGCTACTTCTTCAGAGCCAATCATAATTACAAACTCTCCTTTATATGCAAAAGTTTTTTGACCGGCAAAACCTTCTATTGTGATTCGCGGCAATTGAGTTAAATTAACCCCCAATTCATAAGCTAAAGTTTTTGGCAGGGCCGATACTACTGCCCCGCTATCAACTAAAAATTGATAATTTTCATATCCGGTTATGGTTTTCACCGGCAAGCTCACTTGAGGGTTGATAGCATTTCCAAAATGTTTGTATAAAGTTTGTTGATAAGGAATGGTTAAAATAGCTTCATTAACTCCTTGATTTATCAAACTGGAAAATCCTATTTTTGGCTCCAATTTACTTATTTGAGTATTTTTTTTGTAAGTTAAAAGCAATAACCCGGACACTGTTACCACCAACACCATAAAAACAATTTTTAAAACGGCAATTGTTCTCCAACGACTATGATTCATATTTTAATTATAGCCGAATTTGCCCTTTATATAAACTTTTGATACTCTCAAGATATGCTACTTCTTGCCACTAGAAATAAACACAAGCTTAAAGAATATCAATTTTTACTAAAAGATACTAATATTACCCTTACTGCTCCGGATCAAGTTAAATCTATTCCTAAAAATTTTGATGTTCAAGAAACTGGTAAAACTTTTCAGCAAAATGCTATTCTAAAAGCCAAGGGTTTTGGTCAAAAGGCTAATTTTTTAACTATTGCTGATGACACCGGTCTTTGTATTGATTATTTAAACGGTCAACCCGGCATTAAATCAGCCCGCCTTTTTAATAGGGATTTTAATAAAGCAAAAAAACACTTACTTCAATTACTTAAAGTGGTACCAAAATCTAAACGAACCGCTCAATTTGTTTGCGCTCTAGCTTTATTTAATCCTAAAACTAATCAAACCAAAGTTTTTACTGGTACTGCTCAAGGTTATATCACTACCAAAGAAATTGGCAACAAAGGTTTTCACTATGATACTATTTTTTATTCAAAAAAATTAAAAAAAACTTATGCCCAAGCCACAAATATAGAGAAGAATAAAGTCAGTCATCGCACCAAAGCCTTTAAAAAACTAATTAAATACATTAAACTACATCCATATGGTTGATATAAGAGTTAAAAAATTAGCTAAAATCTTGACTGATTATTCAGTTAAGATAAAAAAAGACGACAAAGTTTTAATCAGTGCCAATCCAGAAGCTTGGGTTTTAGCTAAAGAAGTTTATAAGCTTTGTTTAACAAAAGGCGCTTTTCCTTATACTATTTATTCTCCTGGAGACTTAAACTACTTTTTTTATAAACATGCTTCACTAAATCAACTTCAAAAAAAACCGGAAATTGCTCTCTTTTTAACCAACTGGGCAGATAAATTTGTTAGACTTTATTCATCAACCAACAATCGAACTCTTTCAAACATAGACCCAAAACGTTTAATGATAACCGCTAAAGTCAACCAACCTGTCAAAAAAATCATGTTAAAAAAACCTTGGGTTTTAACTGAATTCCCCAGTTTTAGCATGGCTCAATCAGCCGGTATTTCTTTAGATGAATTGGAAAACATTTACTTTAAAGCCTGTCTTCAAGACTGGAATAAAATTAGTAAAACTTTAAAAAAACTAAAATCAAAACTTGATAATGCCAAAAAAATTGAAGTTATTGGTGAAAAAACTCATCTAACTTTAAGTTTTACTAATCGTTTATTTCAAGCCGCTGATGGCAAATATAACATGCCGGACGGAGAAGTTTTTGGAGCTCCCCTAGACTTTCAAACCAAGGGTCAAATTTATTTTGATTTACCTTCTTTAAGATCCGGAAATATAGTTGAGGGAGTTAGCCTTACTTTTAAAAAAGGCAAGGTAATCAAAGCTTCAGCCGAAAAAGGAAATAAATATTTACAAGCAGCCCTAAATACCGACTCAGGTTCAAAAAGATTGGGGGAATTTGCTATCGGTACCAACTACGGAATAAAAAAACCAATGTTAAATACGCTTTTTGACGAAAAAATTGGTGGCACCATTCATCTGGCTTTGGGCAGTGCTTACCCGGATAAAGAAGGTGGGGGAATTAATAAATCAGCTATTCACTGGGATTTGGTTAAATCCATGACAGGAAAAAAATCAAAAGTATTAGTTAATAATAAACCGATTCTAATAAACGCCAAACTTTTAGTTTAAGTAAAAATAAGCTACCACCAACAATCCTAACACCACTACAGAAACAATCATTGATTTTATCAAATCTTTTACAATTAATTCTTTATCTTTCCGTGTCCCCGCGTCACTATGCTCTCGTATTCTCGTGGCACCTCGACCCCGCATCTTTAAAATCTTAAGCTTTCTCTCTCTGCTTTTTGCTTTTTGTTTTTTGGTTCGTCTTTTTCCCATTACTAAAATTATAACACTCACAATTATTTTCTCGTTGACAAATTAGCTTCAAAGCCTCAAAATCGATTACAGATGATACTTGAAGCACATATATTACAATGGATTACTTTAGGCCTCTTAACTTGGTTGATTATTTTGTCTGTTTTTTCAATCAGATCAATTTATCATTACAATAAACTAACCAAAAACATCACCAAAAAAGATTTAAAAAAAATCCTCTCAGAATTAATGAATCAAACCAACCTTAATCAAAAAGAAATAAATGCTTTAGGTAAATCAATAGATTTAATCCAAACTAAAATTAAGTCTCATATTCAAAAAATCGGTTTTATTCGCTTTAATCCTTTTCCTCAAACCGGTGGCGACCAAAGCTTTTCTTTAAGTTTACTAGATGAAAAAGATACGGGTTTTGTGCTAAGCTCTTTACATTCGCGTAATGCCACCAGATTTTACGCCAAAACAATTAAAAATGGTAAAGCAGAAGACCTTAAACTTTCAAACGAAGAAAAAAAAGCCATTAAAAATGCAAAGTAAAGGAAATTAATCCTATGAATAATAAGAAAAAAATATTAACCATTCTTTTTGGTTTGGGAATTTATCTGCTCTCCACCGGTTTATCATATGCTGCTTTTAATTATGTTTCTAAGGCAGGCACTATTTTTACTTCTCCTTTACCAGATAGTGATGGAAAAGATCAAAAAGAAAATTCCTCAAGAAAAACTCTTTTTGAGATTTCCGGACCAAAATCAGCCACTTGTCCGATAAATGGAGCTGGCTATACTAAAGCGGAAAAAAATATTTGGGAAACAAGAAGACCGTTAGCTATTATGGTAGAAAATCATTTAGAATCACGACCTCAATCCGGTTTATCTGACTCAGACGTTATTTACGAAGCCGTAGCCGAAGGCGGTATCACTAGATTTATGGCCATTTTTTACTGCAAAGCTTCAGCTTATGATTCTATTTTAGGTCCAATTAGAAGCGCTCGTACCTACTTTTTAGATTGGGCTTCGGAATATAACTTTCCTCTATATACTCACGTTGGTGGAGCTAATACTCCTGGACCGGCCAATGCTCTCGGTCAAATCAATACCTATGGTTGGGGAAGTTCAAATGATCTTAATCAATTTTCCATTGGTTATCCTACTTTTTGGCGAGATTACGAAAGACTGGGTCGAACCGTTGCTACCGAACACACCATGTACTCCACTACCGAAAAACTTTGGGCTATTGGAGAAAAACGTGGCTATACCAATCTTGATCCCGATGAAGAAGAATGGTCGGACAACTTTACTTCTTGGAGTTTTGTTAAACAAGAACCAACCGAAAAAGGAATGATTAATACCATTACTTATAATTTTTGGGAAGATGAAAACTATTTAGTTTCTTGGAAATATGACCCATCAACAAACCTATACAAAAGAAACAATGGCAGTCAAACCCATTTGGATATAAATATTAATGAACAATTATCCACCAAAAACTTAGTTTTACAATTTGTTAGCGAACGTCATGCCAACGACGGTTATCCGGGTAATGTTCATTTACTTTTAGGCACTATTGGAAAAGGCAAAGCTTTTATTATCAAAGATGGTCAATTAATCGAAGGTACTTGGGCTAAATCCACTCGTCTGAAAAGAACTATTTTTTATGACGAAAAGGGCAAGGAAATTAATTTCAATCCCGGTCGCATCTGGATCTCGGCCCTTCCCATTGGTACTAAAGTTGATTATTAATCATATCTGCTCGACAGGAGGCCTATGGCCAACCTCAAAGATTTATTTGTCTCAAAAGTAAGAGTCAAATTAATTCAAACATTTCTAAAAGATCCGTCAGAAATGTTTTATGTTCGTCAATTGGTAAGAATTACCAATGAGGAAATTAATGCCGTTCGAAGAGAATTGGCTCGCATGGAAGAAAGAGGCTTAGTCAAAAAAGAACCTCGTGGTAATCGTCTCTACTATTTTTTTGTAAAAAGCTATGATTTCTATCAAGAATTAATTAGCTTAACCGCCAAAACAGTTGGTTTGGGTGCTAGTATTATCAAAAGCAAAAACAAGCTTGGCAATGTTAAATTTGCCATGCTATCTGGTCGTTACGCCAGGAAAATGCCCAGAAAGTCAGAAGAAGATATTGATTTATTACTAATAGGAGCCATTAATTTGCCGGAATTAAGTAAACTTGTTAGAAAAGCCGAATCCAACCGAGAAAAAGAAATCAACTATGCCCCCATGACCATGGATGAATTTCAATTTAGAAAATCTCGTCGAGATCCATTTCTACAAAATATTCTTTCAAGCGGTAGGGTTATGTTAATCGGTGACGAAGAAGAAATGGTATCTTAATGCAAAAAGTTTTAAAAACCGGCAATAGTATGGGGGTTACTATTCCTTCAAAATTTGTTAAGTCAGTCGGTGTCAAAATTGGTGACAAAGTCAAAGTTAAAACCATTCTTCAAACCGGCCAAGTTATCTATACCTTTAAAGGAGCCAAACAACTCTCAATCGAAAACACCATAGACAAAACAGTATGAAAACCACTAAAAAGCGTCTTTTATTAATTATTTTGCTAAGTTTAATTTGTCTTTATTTGAATCTTCCGGAAATTCCCGTCAAGATTAATTTTTTTAATCGAAACTTTAACTCTACCCTTTCTCATCCAAGTATTGATTTAAAACTCGGATCATCTGTATTCAAAAGAGATTTAAATTTAAAAAAAGGTTTAGATCTTCAAGGTGGCACTCATTTGGTTTTGGAAACAGATATGAGTTCAATCGAACAACAAGATCGAATTACTGCTCTAGAATCGGCCAAAGAAATTATCACCAGAAGAGTTGATTTATACGGTGTCAGCGAATCTATTGTCAAAACTTCTACCATAAAAGATTCTTATAGAATCATCGTTGAATTACCGGGAGTTAAAGGAATTAATCAAGCCATTGATTTAATTGGTCAAACCGCTCAATTAGATTTTAGAGAAGATACGGCTAAGGATGCAGATCAAGTCAACTATGCTAGTCCGTCGGCTTTTACCAGAATTTTTTCTTTTAAATCAACCGGTCTTACCGGTAAAGACTTAAAAAAATCTTTAGTTTCTTTTTCAAATAGTCAAGGGTCGGCTAATCAACCGGTAGTTAGTTTGGAATTTACTAAACAAGGCTCGGAAAAATTTGCCGCTATTACTACTAGAAACATTAATCGTCCGGTAGCCATATTTTTAGACAATCAATTGGTTACGGCTCCGACTGTAAATGAAGCTATCTTAAATGGTCAAGCTGTTATTTCCGGAAACTTTACTCCGGAAACAGCCTCTCAACTCTCTATTCAACTTAATGCCGGGGCCCTGCCGGTGCCTATAAAAATTATCAACCAAAAAAACATTTCAGCCACCTTGGGTCAAGACTCAATCGAAAAAAGTATTACTGCTGGAATTATCGGTCTGGGTTTAGTTATGATTTTTATGATTCTTTTATATGGCTTAAATGGTTTGATAGCCAACATTGCTTTATTTATTTATGGCCTGATTACTTTAACCATATATAAATTAATTCCAATCACTCTCACTCTACCGGGTATTGCCGGCTTCATTTTATCGGTTGGTATGGCCGTCGATAGTAACATTCTAATTTTTGAAAGACTAAAAGAAGAATTAAGAAATAATCGGCCTTTTTCAGTTGCTTTGGAACTTGGTTTTGGTCGAGCTTGGGATTCAATCAAAGATGCCAATATTGCTACCATTATCACCAGCTTGGTTCTTATAAACCCTTTTAATTTTAGTTTTTTAAATACTTCCGGTATGATCAGAGGCTTTGCCATTACTTTATTAATTGGAGTCATTATCAGTTTATTTACCGGCATAATTGTTACTCGCTCCCTGATAAGGGGAGCAGGGAGACTCCTTAACAGGAGACCTGGCCGAAGGCCAAGTCGGGACAGTGAAGCTGGAAGGAGTCTCCCTATTGGAACCCTATGATAAATTTCATGAAATACAAAACCATTTTCTTTATATTTTCTCTCTTCTTTTTAATTCCTTCGGCTTATTTTTTAATAAATCATGGTTTAAAACCGGCTCTTGATTTTACCGGTGGTACTATATTGGAAATTTCCATTAAACCCAAAAATGATCAAGCCATTACTTCTGATTCACTTGAAAGAGTTATTAAAGACACTGTTAATTTAAATCACATTCAACAAATTGACGACTTTACTTTTTTAATTAAAGCTCAACAATTTTCTCAAAAAACCAACCAAGCTTTAAAACAAGATATTGAAAATGAGCTAGGGCAATTACAAGAAAAACGTTTTGAGACTGTTGGTCCCACTATGGGCAAAGAATTAATTAAAAAAACTCTTATCAGTGTTTTAATTGCCGCTGGTTTTATTATGATCTTTGTTACTTCAAGATTTAAAGATAAAAAATATGGTATTTGTGCTATTTTGGCCATGCTTCACGACACCTTCATTATTATCGGCGTTTTTAGCTATTTAGGTGTTACCAAAGGAATCGAAGTTGACGCTCTTTTTGTTACCGCTCTTTTAACTATTTTATCTTTCTCGGTCCACGATACCATTGTTGTTTACGACCGCATTCGCGAAGCCGGTAAACTTTTTCCAAAACTTTCTTATACTGATTTGGTTAATAAAGCCGTCACTGAAACTTTAGGCCGATCAATCAATAACTCACTCACTATTATTTTCATGCTCTTGGCCCTTTATCTTCTTGGTGGTGAAACTACTAAATGGTTTGTTTTTGCTCTTCTTATCGGCACTATCTCCGGCACTTATTCCTCCACCTTCACTGCCGCCCCCTTATTAGTCCTCTGGGAAGATAGGGGACGGTCCCTGCATTCTGTTAAGTAATCTCCTTAATTCTTTTTAACAAATATTCTCTATTATTTTTTTCACTATCTTCCATAACTTCATCAAAAAGTTTTTCTAAAACTTCACCAACTTTTCTTCCACCTTTAACTTCCAATATCTTCATTACGTCATGTCCGGAAACTTTTAAGTCTTTAATCTGCATTGGCGTATAAAGAACTTCTTTTATTCTTTTTTTAAGTTCTTCCAATCTCCAACTGGTAGCTTTAGTTCCTCCACCCACCCGATCACCAACCCTCAAATCCATCATTTTATCAATATTTTCAATTCCAACCCGTCTAATAAATCGCCTAATGGCTTTATCAGTCATATTAGTATCATAGGCAAACATATGCCAACGAACCAAAAGCCATAATAAATCAATTTGTTTTTTACTCATTTTAAGCCTACGGGCGATTACCTTAACCATTCTTGCTCCAATCACCTCATGATTATAAAAAGTAATTTCCTTACCAACTCCTCGATTCATTTTGGATTTTGGTTTACCAATATCATGAAGTAAAGTAGCCAGTCTTACTATTGGGTTGGGAGACGGACAAGCCTCAAGTGCATCTATACTATGATTCCAAACATCCTTAGTATGATGTCCGGCTTGTTCAACTCCGCGAGTTTCAATTAGCTCCGGAATAATAAATTCTAACAACCCGCTGGCAAATAATATTAAAATACCGTCTTTAGGAAATTTTGAGCCAATAATTTTTAAAAACTCGCCCCTTACCCTCTCCTTAGCAATTTTATTAATTAAACTGGAATTTTTGTTAATTGCTTTTAAAGTTTTTTCTTCAATGATAAATCCAAGTTGGGCCGCAATTCTAATTGCCCTCATCATTCTTAAGGCATCTTCATTAAATCGCTTATCTGCCTTACCCACTGCCCTTACCAATTTATTTTTTAAATCTTTTTGCCCATCAAACGGATCAATTATTTTTAACTTATTATCAATCGCCATCGCATTAATAGTAAAATCTCGTCTGGTTAAATCTTCATCTAAACTTTTACCCCATTTAACTTTATCAGGTCTTCTATGATCAGAATAACTTGACTCTGTTCTAAAAGTGGTTATTTCAAACACTCCCTCACCTTTACCCCCCAAATGTTTTTCTGCTATCCCAACTGTACCGAAATTATTATCATAAAATGAATCTTTAAATAATTTAATAATTTCTTCAGGTTTTGCATTAGTGGTAAAATCCCAATCATAAACCTTCTTTTTACTCAAAATATCTCGAACTGCTCCACCCACCACATATATCTCAAATCCACCCTTTTCCAATATTCCCATTACTTTAATTACTAATTTCGGTAGCTTAAGTTTCATATGTTATTATTATTGTTATGGATAAGATAATAAAAATCAAATCAAAAATTAAAAACACCGACCAAAAAAAACGACATCAAGAAATTCTTTCTGCTATTTTAACTAATCGGGGAATAACCACCAAAATTTCCCAAAAAGAGTTTTTAGACCCCATTGACCCTTATAAAATTCAACCAAAAGATGTTGGTATTAATCAAAAAAATCTTAAAAAAGCCGTTGCTAGAATAAAAAAAGCTATTAAAAACAAAGAGTTAATCTATATTTACGGAGATTATGACACTGACGGTATTACCTCAACCGCTGTTTTATGGGAAACCCTTCATCACCTTAAAGCCAAGGTTATGCCCTATATTCCATCAAGAGGTGATAATATCAGAGGTCTTTCCCCAGCTGGAGTCGATCAAATCCTCACTGACAAGGACGGTCCTTGTCAACTAATTATTACCGTTGATAATGGTATTTCAACCTTTAAGGGCACTGACTATGCCAATAAAAAAAATATAGATGTTATCATTACAGACCATCACCAACCAAAAACCAAAAACAATAAACCAATTTACCCAAAGGCTTTTAGTATTATTCACACCACCAAACTTGCCGGTGTTGGTGTTGCTTGGTTTTTAGCCAGAGAGCTGGGAAACCTGGAAACTTCTTTAGAATTGGTTGCCATTGGCACTATCGCAGACATGGTTCCTTTAACTAACGCCAATCGTTCTTTAGTTAAATTTGGGTTAAAGTCTTTAAAAAAATCCAAAAGAATAGGCCTTAATGCCTTGGCCAATATTTCCAAACTAGATTTACCAAATATTCTTACCTATCAAATTAGTTTTGTTTTAGCTCCGCGATTAAACGCTATGGCCAGACTTAAACATGCATTAGACTCATTAAGACTTCTTTGTACCACTAACCAAGAAAAAGCCAACCAACTTGCCAAAGATCTAAATCAAACCAATTTAGAAAGACAAGACAAAACTTTCAAAATGTACTTTCACGCCAAAGAGCAATGGTTAAGCTATAATCAACCCAAGAAAAAACTGATTTTTGTTTCCCATCAGTCTTATCACCAAGGCGTAGTCGGTTTAGTTGCCAGTCGTTTGGTGGAAAAATTTTATAAACCCGCCTTTGTAGTTTCAGTCGGAGAAACATTTTCAAAAGCTTCCGCCAGATCAATTAAGGGTTTTAATGTTCTAAAAGCTATCAGAAGTATCGAAGATTTAATTTTAGAACATGGAGGTCATAAAATGGCCGCTGGTTTTACCGCTAAAAATGTCAACCTTCCAAAAATTCAAAAAAGATTAGAAAACTTAGCTAAAGATCAATTAACCAAAAAACAGCTTACCCCAATCATTAATATAGATTGTGAACTAAAAACTTCAGACATTAATTGGGATTTATTTAACAATCTTCAAAAGATTAAACCAACAGGCTTTGGTAATAAACCACCTCTTTTTATTTCCAAACAAATTAAACTTCTTGATTTTCGTACCGTTGGCCAAAATCAAAAGCACCTTAAACTCACCCTGCAGGGTCCGTCCCTGCAGTTAAATGCCATTGCTTTTAATCTTGGACACTTAGCCAAAGACTTGGCCCCCAATCAATCTCTTGATCTTATCTACACTCTCGACAAAAACGAATGGAATAATCAAAAAACCCTCCAACTAAAAGTAAAACAAATCCTTCTTTAAACCTTCAAGGACTCTCCTTGTAGGTGATTGTCAAGAGAAGAAATAACCGCTACAATCACTTTATGAAGAGAACCTTAGCCAAAAACACTCCAAAAAATATTAACAAAACAGTTTTACTCAAAGGTTGGGTAAACTCGGTCAGAGGACACGGTAAATTAGTCTTTTTTGACTTAAGAGATAGAAGTGGTTTAATTCAAGTTATTGCAGAGAATCTAAATGTAAATTTAAAACCGGAATATGTTATTGCCGTTACCGGCAAAGTTGTTAAAAGGCCGGGTAAACTGGAAAATAAAAAACTAAAAACCGGTCATATCGAAATCCAAGCCGAAAAAATTAAAATAATAACTAAATCAAAAGAACTGCCAATCCCAATTAATAATGATGGCCATAACATCAACGAAGAAATGCGAATGAAGTACCGTTACTTAGACCTTCGTAGACCCAGAATGAACAACATTATTAAAACTCGCTCAAAAGCAATTAGATTTATTAGAGAATATTTATCAAATAAAGATTTTATTGAAATAGAAACCCCGATTCTTACCAAAACTACCCCCGAAGGAGCCCGAGATTTTTTAGTTCCATCTAGACTTCAACTGGGAAAATTTTATGCCCTTCCCCAGAGCCCTCAACAATACAAACAACTTTTAATGGTTGCCGGATTTGAAAAATATTTTCAAATTGCCAAATGTTTTCGCGACGAAGATCCTCGAGCCGACCGAGCCTATGGAGAATTTACCCAATTAGATTTAGAAATGTCTTTTGTCACCCAAGAAGACATACTTCAATTAATTGAAGTGATGTTTAGCAAATTGGTCAAAGAAATATTTCCCAAAAAAAAGGTCTTAACTACTCCTTGGCCCAGAATTTCTCATAGCCAAGCTCAAAAAAAATATCACACGGATAAACCGGATTTAAGAAAAAACAAAAAAGATCCAAATGAATTGGCTTTTGCTTGGATTATTGACTTCCCTTTATTTAATAAACAATCTAGTCAAGATTTTTTCCATGGTTCTGGTAAAGCCGAATTTGCCCCAAGCCATCATATGTTTACTGCCCCTCATCAAGACGACATTAAATTACTGGAAACAAATCCCCTTAAAGTTAGGGGACTTCAGCATGATTTGGTTTTAAATGGTTTTGAAGTCGGTGGCGGCAGCATTAGAATTCATAATCCTAAAATTCAAGAAAAAGTTTTTGATTTAATTGGTTTTACCGAAAAACAAAAAAAAGAATTTGATCATATACTTAATGCCTTTAAATACGGTGTCCCTCCTCATGGCGGTATTGCTCCCGGAATCGACCGCCTTTTAATGGTTCTTTTTAATGAACCAAGCGTTCGCGAAGTCATGGCATTTCCCAGTATTTCCTCCGGTAAAACTGCCGTTGTCAATGCTCCCTCAACCCCAACTCTCGAGCAATTGCAAGAACTTCATCTTAAAACTATCAAATGAAGTCTTTTGTAAACTTTGTATATAAATCCAAAAAATTAAAAACCAATTTTTTACTTGTTTTTATTTTTTTAATCTTACTACCATCCCGAAACTATTACTCTTCTCTTGATCTATCAAATGGTAATCCAGTTGTTCGATCTTCACCTCACCAATTTATTTCTATCTCGGACTATCCCGTTAATCACACCAATATTCAAGCCCCATACCTTTCGGCTCGATCTATCATTATTATAGATCAAAACTCAAAAACCATTCTTTATCAAAAAAATCCAGACCTAATTTCTTCCCCCGCCTCAATCACTAAAGTCATGACTGCTTTGGTAGTTTTAGATAACTACCAATTAGATCAAGTAGTTACCATCAATTCTTTAAATAGCATTGGCCAAATCATGGAGCTTGAAATTGGGGAACAAATTACAGTAGAAAACTTACTTTATGGACTTTTAGTTCAATCAGGCAATGATGCCGCTTACACCCTAGCTAATCTCCATCAAGATGGTCAAAAAGGATTTATCAAAGCCATGAATAATAAAGCCAAAGAATTAAAACTCCATAATACTCAATTCCAAAACCCTACTGGTCTAGATTCTTACGGTCATTATTCAACTACTCACGATATCGCTATTCTGGGCGCCATTGCTATGGAAAACAAAATTTTTAAAAAAATGGTTAATACAAAAACCATTACCATTACCGATGTTAATAACACCGTCATTCATAAACTAGAAACCATTAACGATTTACTTGGAAAAGTTTCAGGGTTAAAAGGAATTAAAACCGGTTGGACGGAATTGGCAGGCGAATGTTTAGTCACTTATACAAAAAGGGGAAATAAAGAAATTATTACCGTTATTCTCGGAAGTCAAGATCGTTTTGGTGAATCAGCTCAATTAATCGACTGGACTTTTAATAACCATCAGTGGTTAAAGGTTTCTCCAACCATTCATTAGTAATTGCTTGAACATAGCCAAAAAAATCATTATCACCTTCAAATACAATTATTGGTTGTAAAAATCCACCAGAAGATTCACCATCAAAATAGCCGAGATAAATTCTTCTAATTGTTACTATATTACTTGGATTTTTGCCAATATTGGCAACATACCCCTGCCTGGTTTGCAATTCTCTCCATGCTTGACTGGCGGTTTTTATCGGATAAGTTCCCATTTGATCTAAATTAACCGGGAAAAAATTATATTCTGCCTGCACAATTCTCTTTTCAGCTTCTCTTGATCCGGAGAAAATAATTCTTACCACGCCTTTATCCGGATCTTGAGGCATTACCAACTGTTTTTCAATACTAGGTCTATATAAATCTGCTTGTACAAAATCAGCCTCAGACAAACTAATCGCTTTACTATATTGTCCAGCCGAAAAAGTTAAATAAGTAACTTCAACCCGTGCTTTACTCAAATCTTCAGAAAGTAAATCCATTTGTCTTAGGAAATTTTTTGCCTCTATTTCTACTTGTTCTTTCCCCGGTAATTGCTTTTCAGACAAAATTGTCGGATCAGACTGCCAATTTCTTTTTAGCATAAACGAACCGTCAATAATATCCATCTCAAAAGTACTTGGTAAAAATTCATCGGTCTCCCATCGATACCTTCTCTCGGTAATTTCTTTTGGGGTTTTTGTGAAATTAATTTTAGCCACCAATGTCTTAGCCTGTCCTAAAGCCATAAAACTGGCTCTAAAAGTAGGCATCAAATAAACCTTGGCTCGATCACCTAAATTTGGAGTTCCTCCAGTTGGTGTTTCCAATCTTAGGGTTAACTCTGGATGAAGTTTTTCCGGAAACTCAATTGTTGGCAATTTACCAAAGCTAACTGTTGGAGGAAGTTTTGGCGGAGGTTTAATTACTTTAATAAAATTAATATATATAAATGAGCTAAATTTAAAAAACAAAAAAACTCCAAGTAGTAATCCTCCTATCTTAATTGTCTTTTTAACAGTTACAGACGTTTCAGTTAGTGTTGCCATACTTTGAGTATATTTTACCTTTTTGTTACAATCAAGCTATGAAACAGATTAGAACTCGACTTGCACCTTCACCAACTGGCAATCCTCACATTGGCACTTTATTTCAAGCTTTATTTGATTATGTCTATGCTAAAAAGAAAAATGGCAGATTTATCCTTCGTATTGAAGATACAGATAAAAAAAGAGAGGTAAAAAATGCAGAAAAATCAATTTTTAAAGCTTTAAATTGGCTAGGTTTAAACCCCGACGAAAGCACTAAACACGGTGGAGATTTTGGGCCTTATCGTCAATCAAAAAGACTTAATCTTTATCAAAAATATGCCAAAGAATTAATTGACAAAGGCCATGCCTATTACTGTTTTTGCTCACCCAAAAGATTAGATAAGGTCAGAAAAGATCAACAAAAAAAAGACCTACCTCCAATGTATGATAAACATTGTCTTTCTTTATCTAAAAAGGAAGTAGAATCAAAATTAAAAAAACAATCATATGTAATTAGGCTTAAAGTTCCCCAAAATAAAACCATTATAGTTAACGATCTTATTCGGGGTAAAATCAAATTCAACAGCAATACCGTCAACGACCAAGTTTTACTTAAATCAGATGGCTTCCCCACCTACCACTTAGCCGTAGTTGTTGACGATCACTTGATGAAAATAACTCACATGGTAAGAGGAGAAGAGTGGATTAGCTCAGCTCCCAAACATGTACTTTTATATCAAGCTTTTAATTGGCAACCACCAAAATTTATTCATACTCCGCTTCTTCGTAATCCCGACCGTTCAAAATTAAGCAAACGTCATGGTCATGCTTCAGTTAGTTGGTATAGAAATCAAGGATATTTACCTGAAGCAGTCATTAATTTTTTAGCCACTAGAGTTTGGAATCATCCCAAAGCAAAAGAAATTTTTGATATTAACCAACTTATTAAGTATTTTGAGTTTAAAGATATGCATACCCAAGGACCAATAGCTGATATAGATAAATTAAATTGGATAAACAGTCAATGGATAAGAAAATTACCTCAAAAACAAATCTTTAATTATTTAAAGTTATATAAACCCCAAGCCTTATCCGATGACCTACTAAAAAAAATCTGGCCTTTAATTAATCAAAGAATGGAAAAATTATCAGAACTTGAATCTTTAACCGAATATTTTATTTCCCAACCCAAACTTAACTTAAAAACTATTTTAAAAGAATCAAAAATGGATAAAACTCAAACAAAAGAATACCTAAATCAAGTTGAAGAAGTAATTAAAAAAATTACTAATTGGCAGGTCAATACTATTAACAAAGCTTTACATGCATTACAGCAAAAACAAAAATTAAAACCTCGTCCGGCCTTTATGACTTTAAGACTGGCCATAACTGGCAGAGCTTTTACTCCACCTCTTTTTGATGTTTTAGAAGTTTTAGGAAAACAAACAGTTATTAAACGCCTCCAATATGCCCAAAAAAATCTTAGCTAGCGCCACCTTAACGGGCACACTTCTTTTAACTTCAGGATCCCAAAATATAAAAAAGTTACCTGAAAATCCACCAGAACTTCGAGCTCCGCTTGGTTTAATTTCCACCAAAGAATTAAGAAAACTTCTTGCCGATAAAATTAAAAAAACTCTTCCTAAGTCCAGTCGAGTTTTAACAAACCAAGAACTAACCAAACTGTCAAAAATAATTGAAGAAAATTTGGGAGTCAAAGCCTATGCTGAACTTGATAATAATCATCTAAATCATCAAATCGGTATGATGGGTTTAGAGCAACACCTTTTAAGGTTTCCCGGAGACACAATTAATGACAGGAATTTTCAATCGGTTGGTATGGCTCCTGGTAAAGGAGCTTGGGGATACTTTACTAACAGTAGGGCTCAGTTAGCCTCTACTGATATTCAAAGAGAAAAATATTATTTGGCTGTTCAAACACTATATTTACCAGATTGGAAAAAAAGACTCAAGGAATTAAGGGATTGGTATAAATATCGAAAAGTTTTAGTTATAAATCCGGATAATGGTAGAGCGGTTGTTGCTGTTATTGCCGATGCCGGTCCAGCCAAATGGACTGGCAAACAATTTGGTGGCTCGCCTCAAGTTATGTATGATTTGGGTTATTATCCAAAAAAACATAAAGGTAAAACTATAGTTTTATTTATCGACGACCAAGACAACAAAATTCCTTTAGGTCCAATCGCTAGAAATTTATCTAAACCAAAACTAAAAACTATTTAAAGCCAATTTATTATCTTAGCTTCTTCTTTTAACTCTAAAATCATTTTTTGAATATTACTGTTCAACTGTTTTTTTAACAATTGTTCTTTAACCATATTAAGCAGCTCCTCTGGACTAGAATCTTCCGGCAAAAAATCCTTATTCTCTTCTAAATATAAATTTGCCTCTTCGTCACTAACTATAATTCCTTCACTGGCTATCTTTTCAACTATCTTTTGAATCTTAATTTGTTCTGCCACTTCACTTTTTTTAATATTTTGTAGCTCTAGCAACTCATCTAAACTCTTGCCTTGCTGTTTGGCAATTTCCTCAATTTTTGCAAACTCGGCCTCTATTTCTTCTTTACCAATTACAATTCCTTTATTTTTTGCTTCTTGAAGAACTAAAGCTTTAGTCATCAGAGTATCTAAAACTTGTTGTCCACCCTGTGCTTCAAGTTCTTTAATGTAACTGTATCTAAAAATTGGTTGATTATTCACAAAAGCCACCACAATCATATTTTTAAAATACATCAAAACCCCAATTACTCCGATTATAAGCACAAACTTTTTCCAGTTTTTACCCCAAAACTTTTTACAACCCTTTAATCTTTTTAA
>JAYEMX010000015.1:0-4760 GCA_034718535.1 Patescibacteria group bacterium
CCTTAAAAACCGCTCACCTAACAATTTCTTCCCCAACTCCTCCAACTCTTCACTCCCTCCAACTAATAATAAACTAGCCTTTTCCAATTTAGATACGGCCTTTATCGTCGCCTCAACCCTCTTATACTTATTTGAACCGGCCACACACAAAATTACCGGTTTATTCAAATTCAATTTGATCTTTTTCCCCTCAGGTTTAAATCTTTTCAAATCCACTCCATGTGGAATAATCTCTATTTTCACCCGCTTATTATATTTTCTAGCCCAATCAGCATTTCTCTTCGTCGACGCCACAAACACATTTGGTTGCATTAATAAATTCCAACGATCACACCAACCCAAACCAGCCAATCCCGGTATCACCAACTTCACCCCCCTCAACCAACAATACAATCGACAAACCAAAGCTTGCCAACCACCATTGACCGCTATAATCACCTTTGGCTTACCCACTTTCCATAGTGCCTTAATCGTAAACATAAAAATTTTAAAATGATAATAATCAAACATTAAAGCTCTCCAAATATTTCCCTTAGATATTTTTTTCCAATTCACTTTCATCCCCAAACCTACCGCACTAAACATTTTTACCTCATACTTTTTTTGCCAACGTTTAACCAACTCCCTTACCACCGTCTCCACCCCTCTATCAATCTTTTCACTGGTAAAGCTCAACACCACAATCTTCATATTTTACTCAAGGTTCCGAACCTTGACTGACTATAGGCTTTAGTTAAAATTGCCCAACCATAGATAAATACCATACTAACACACATAGCCGGATGCCAAAACCAGGCCAAATTAGGCTTTCGAATATACCCTTTTATAGATTGATATAACGGCCCAAATAAAGTTAAAGAGTACAAAATAAACCCAATAACTTTAATTAAATCCTTTGAATTTCGCACCCAAACAAAACGCCGAAATTCAATCTGCTTTAAATACAAATTTTTCATATATTTATATCGCTTTTTTAAGCTACTCACAAAAGCATCTCCGGTATCATGTATTATAGTATTTTTAACCACCCCAAACCAAACCTCACCCATATTTATCAAATCCCAAAATACATCAATATGCGAAAAATGATCCTCATCCACCTCAGCCTTCATCAGCTTATTCCGCCAAACCAAAACTCCATTATCTCCTAATGTTGGCATATTATTTTTATTAAACTTTACCAACCAATACTCACCTTTATTTAAAACTTTCCCGCTTAATTTCCAATCATCACTCCCCCAACTTTGCCTATCCGTTTTACCTAAAAATTTAGCCACCGGATCATTAGCCCCCATCAAGGCATAATATCTATTCAAGCTATTATCATTTTTCCTCACTTCATACTTCCATGGATAGACCGCTAATAATTTTGACTCACCCTCCAACACTTCAACCATTTTTCTTAACCAATCTTTACTTGGCAAAACATTGTCACTGGCAATCAATAAGACCATTTCCCCCTTAGCCTTCTTTAATCCTATTGCTTTTGCTTTTTCCGGATTACCGGTCCTTTCTTTAATCACCTTGCAATCATATTTCTTCAACATTTTTAAAGTCCCATCACTAGAACCACCATCCGCCACCACTATTTCAACCTCACCCTCATAATTTTGCTCTCTCACACTTTTCAAACAAGCTTCAATCGTTCTTATGCTATTAAAAGTCGGCATCACCACACTAACAGATCTCATATCACTATTGTATACTAAGCCTAATGATTCTTAAATCGACCTTTATCATTTTTTTAGCCAGCACTTTAGCCCATTTAATTAACTATTTTTATCATTTTATAGCCGGTCGATTCCTGTCCCCAAACCAATTCGGTTTGCTCCAAAGTTTTGTTTCATTAAATTATTTTTTAGCAGTTTTAATATCCAGTTTTTCACTAAGTATTATTCATCAACTTAATAAAACTAAAAAAGCCAATCAACCCGCTCTTATTCAAGCCCTACAATCTCTTGGTCTTAAATTAACCCTTGTCGTTTGGTTGTTAATATTAATTACCTTTCCCGTCCTAAAAAGGATGCTCCATTTTAATAATCCATTTTTATTAATTATCTTCTCAACCCAAATCCTATTTAGTTTTCTTCCCACCCTTTATCTCTCCCTTCTTCAAGCCAAACTTAAGTTTAAAGAATTCAGCCTTATCAACTTACTTGCCCCTTTGGTAAAAACCTTTTTTGCCCTTATTTTATTTTTACTTGGTTTTAAAATCTTTGGAGCTTTAATCGCTATGAGTCTCGCCGGCTTAATCCCGGCCATTTCCAGCTTTTATTTAGCCAAAAAACATTTTAAGCTCAAACCCGCTATATCAGCCAAGCCCCTGCCTTCATCTTTCTATAAATTCGGTCTTGCCGCCTTTATTACTAATCTAAGCCTAACCTCTCTTTACAACTCAGATCTTCTTTTAGTCCGCTTCTTTATCTCTCATCAAAGTGGTATTTATGCTGTCGCCTCAATCCTCTCTAAAATCATTTTCTTTGTCTCGGCTACTGTTCTTACCGTCACCTTTCCAATTTTTACCACCCAATCTAAAAATCTTAAAAAACTCAAAAAATCATTTTCTCAAAGCCTTTTTTTAATCACCTTTATTGCTTTTTTAGGTCTTGTTTTTTATCAAACTTACCCCAATTTAGTCATCAAGCTTTTTTCCAACCCCGACTATGCCCCAACCACCACCCTTCTTCCAGGTTTTTCTCTTTTTATCTTTTTCTTTACTATCCTAAACCTCGTTATTCAACTACTCTTAACTATTAGTAAGCGCCATGCAGCCATCATCACTGCCTTCACCGCCATACTCCAAATCACCCTAATCTTTTTCTTCCACCAAAATCTTATGCAAATAATCAGCAACTCAATCATCGCCACTCTCACTGGCCTTATTATTGCTTCAAGTGTTACTATAAAAAAGCTCTATGTTAAAACCTAAACCACCACCTGATTTTTCAACTTTTTAGCCTCATCTCGATAAAACTCAACCACTACCTTCTTGTTAATTTTTTTAATCAAAATCGGGTCATCCAAAAATTCATCTACTCTATTTAACTGAGCTCCCAATTGCAGACTGTCAACATGCCAGTCAAACTTGATTTTAGCCAATTTTCTTAAATCTTCAGTCTGCTTATCAAGCTTCTCCAAAATAAAAAACAAATCAAAATAATCTCTACCTCTTGGATTTTGACTAATAGTAAATATTTTATCCACTCCAATATCCAATAAACTATTAATCCTTAATCCGTCTACATCTAAAGATTTTTCAATTCTCTTAAATGGAAAATAAGTAAACTCTGTTTTAAGAAAATCTCCTTTACCAAATCTTAGTAAAAAAATATTTCGATTAAAACTGGTTTGCAAATCAAATTCCTCATAGCCTATTTTCTCTTTATTTTGCTTTAACCAAACATTAATCGATGAAACCTCAAACTCTTTCTCACTAAAAAAATCTAGGTCTTCGGAAAATCGATGATTCAAATAATAAAGTGATAACGCAGTCCCCCCGGTAAAATAAAATTGATCAACTAAACTTGAATCCGCCATCAACCTTAAAAACTCTTTTTGCCTTCTGGTTATTGCTTTTTGTTGGGCCATAACAATCTCTCTAAATATTTACGTTTAAAATCATCTATCTTTAACTTATCCCAGTATTTTCTTAATTTTTTCTCAGATAACCTTTTTTCATTAAGACCAAAATTTATCATTTGCTCTAACTGAAAAATATCCCATGCTTCTGGATTTTGCCTTAATCTTTTCGTATTAACCGACCAATTATACATATACATATTTTACCATTATAATTATCTCTATGAAACACCTCTCCGTCATCATCCCAGCCCATCTCCAAGAAAAAACTATTGTTAAAGATCTTAATGCTATTAGTAAAACCCTGCAAAAAATCCGCTATCCTGCCGAAATTATTGTTGTCATTGACGGCCAAAAAGATAAAACTTTTCAAAAAGCCAAAAAACTTAAATTAAAAAACCTAAAAGTTTATTTAATTAAAAAAAATCAAGGTAAAGGTTTTGCCGTCCGTTTTGGTATGAAAAAAGCCAAGGGAAATTTAATCGCTTTTTTAGATGCCGGCATGGAAATTGACCCCAACGGCATTTCCATGCTACTTGAACACATGGAATGGTATGACGCAGATATTATGGTCGGCTCCAAACGCCACTTGGCTTCAAAAGTAACTTACCCTTTAGACCGTCGCATTTTAAGTTATGCTTATTACTTACTCGTCCGCCTTTTATTTGGCGTTAAAATTAAAGACACTCAATCCGGTATTAAAATCTTTAAACGTAAAGTTCTGGAAAAAATCCTCCCCAAATTAGTGGTAAAAAAATATGCTTTTGATATTGAAATACTTTCGGTCGCCCACCGATTGGGCTTTAAAAAAATCTACGAAGCCCCCATTAAACTTTCCTATAAATTTGGCAGTTTAACCGACGCCGCCACCATCCGCACTATTTATCACATGCTCTACGACACTCTCGCCGTCTTCTACCGCCTAAAATTCCTCAAATACTATGATTAATTCACTCAAGGTAGCGAACCTTGCGGAGCAAGGTCCGTTCTTGAAGCTTTAGCTTCGAGGCCGGACCTTAAAGGACTCGAGTGACGCAAGTCACCCGAGAATACACATATGAGCATATCGGTTATCATTCCTTGTAAAACCAAAAAAGATCTCTGCCCCCAACTTTTGCCGGCCCTAAAATCCCAAACCCTAAAACCCAAACAAATTCTAATTATCACCGATAAAATTTGTC
>JAYEMX010000016.1:0-17510 GCA_034718535.1 Patescibacteria group bacterium
CGCTCTTTCGACGCCCTAAACAACTTTAGGGGACCGCCTCTGCAATCTGTTAAACATCAAATTTCAGGTAAATCAACCTGGGAAAATTTACAAAAATCCCAAATCATAAACCAAACCACTAAAACTCGTTGTATTGGCCTTAGTTTGGAAACTCGTCCTGACTGTATTACTAAACAAGAGTTAATTGATTTTAGAAAATTCGGTTGTACTAAAGTTCAGATTGGAGTTCAAAGCCTAAACAATAAAATTTTAAATTTAAATCAACGCGGTCATGGAATTAAAGAAACTAAAAAAGCTTTTAAACTTTTAAGGTCATTTGGATTTAAAATCCAAGCTCACTGGATGGCTAATCTTTATGGCTCAAATCCTGAAAAAGATATTATAGATTTTAAAAAATTATTTAAAAATTTAGCTTACAAACCTGACGAACTCAAAATTTATCCCACTGCTTTACTTAAAACAGCTGAACTTATGAAATATTATAAAAAAGGTTTATGGCAACCATATACCGACAAACAGCTTCTTAATCTTTTAGTTAAAATATTGCCATCTGTCCCTCAATATTGTCGAGTTACTCGAGTTATCCGCGACTTCTCATCCCAAGATATTGTTTCCGGCAGTAAAATTTCAAACCTTCGTCAATTAGTCGAAAATAAAGCCAAAAACATACAAGAGATTCGTTTTAGAGAAATTAGACAAGAAAAAATTCAATTAAAAGATTTAAAACTTAAGATTATTAACTATCACACTTTAACCAGTCAAGAAAAGTTTTTACAATTTATCACTTTAAATAATAAAATTGTTGCTTTTCTTCGTCTTTCTTTACCTAAAATTAAACCTTTTATTAAAGAACTGGAAAAATCAGCCATTATTCGCGAACTTCATGTTTATGGCCAAGCTTTAAACTTAAAAGACAAGGCCAAAACTCAACATTTGGGTTTAGGTACACAATTAATAAATAAAGCAAAGAAAATCAGCCAAAAAACTGGCTATAAAAAATTATCAGTTATTTCAAGTATTGGCACTAAACAATACTACCGATCTCGCGGTTTTAAAGATAAAAAACTATATCAACACTTTATAATTGATTAATTTCTTCACCTAAATCTTCAAGTTCGTCTTCAAATTCTTCAAGTTCAATATCATCAGGAATTATCGGCTCATCATCAGGAATTATCGGCTCAGCCTCGGGAACTACCAATTCACCATCAAGGATAATTTCTTCTTTTTTAATTTCATTAGTTTTTTCTCCTCTCTCAACTAAACCGCAACCACTAAGCCCTAGGATAAAAACTAAAATTCCCAATATCAAAACTAATTTTTTCATATATCAAAACTTTAACAAATTTAATTTATCTATGTCAATAATTAGCCGTAATTACCAAAACTGTCATTAATATGGCTAAACCCATACCCGCCCATTTTTTAAAAGTCATTTCTTTAATTTCTTTAAAAATAAATAAACCAAAACAAGTAGTTAAAACTAAAAAAACAGGCATTCGCAACAAAGTTGTTTGACTGACCGTAGATTGTTTTAATCCGGAAAAATAAAGAAAAACCGCCGTTGAAGTAAAAACACCTTGAATTAATCCGGTTAAGGCAAATCTCTTTCCAAGATATAATTTATGTCCACGAACTTTTGAACCGATTAAAGCCATTAACAAAGACCCCCAGTATTGAAACGCAATTAACTGAATCGGTTCTATATTGGTAAGAATATGTTTTTGGAATACCTTTACTAAAGCTAACCAGACTATTACTATCCAAATTAATATTGACCACTGTTTGACTGATTTAGTTTTCTCATAAAACAAATAAAGTATTACCGGCACTAGCAAAAGAGCTAACAACATTTGTTTTCCCGCCATAGAAGAAATCTTAAAAATTTGCCACTCTTTTAATATTCCTGCCGCTAAGCCAACTCCTAAAATCTGAGAAATCGGCATTGTTACTACTGATTTTGATAAACTATACCTCGAAGCTTTGGTATACAAAACTACTATAAAGCCGATACTTATGCCATAAATCAACAATAACCACCAGATTTTAGGCAAAACTCCATTATTTATCATCCAAAAATAAGTCATTAAAACGGTTCCGGATAAATATTTATAAATTTGTACTTGAAAACTAGCCGCTTTATGAACCTGATGTTTATTAAATATTTGACCAACACTGGTTAAGATTGCGCCAGTTACCACTAAAACTTGCCAAGGAATTACGCTTAAAGACATGTGGGCATTATATCAGTTATAATATCTTTATAGGAGGACATTATGATATTTCTAAGTCTAAAAACATACCCTCAAGCTAGTGGTGACCAAGTAATTAAACTTTGTCAAATTGTTAAAAAAGTTCAAGACAAAACCAAAATTAAAATTATGGTTGGAGCTCAAGCTTTTGACATCAGAAGGATTAAAAAAGAAGTTGGCATTGAAGTTTGGGCTCAACACTTAGATCCAATTGACCCTGGTCGTCACTTTGGCTGGCTTTCTCCCTATTCAGCTAAGCAAGCTGGTGCTACCGGCACTATGATCAATCACGCCGAACATGCAGTAGATTTTGATACCATCAAAGCTACTATGAAAAAATGTCAATCACACAATCTCAAAACTTTAGTTGGCACGGACTCAATTAATTTAGCCAAAAAAGTAATCAACCTAAAACCCAACTACCTAGCTTTCGAAAACCCTGACTTAATTGCTGGCAATACTTCCTTTGTTGATGTTGATGCCGATCGAATCAAGCAGGTGATCGATCTTACTCCAATGCCTTTCTTTGTTGGTGCTGGCATCAGTAAAAAAAGTCATGTTCAAAAAACCATTAAGCTTGGCGGTCAAGGAGTTATCCTAGCTTCTGGTGTGATTAAAGCCAATGATCAAGAAACCGCCCTATATGATCTTGCCTCTGGCTTTCAAAATCACACCTTTAAGGTGAGATAAAGGTGTCTTTATGAAAATTTGCATTTGCGCCTCGCTAAAAGTTCATGACGAGATTATTCGTATCAAACATGAACTTGAATCAAAAGGACATCAAGTTATTCTTCCCAAAACCACCAACTTAATCTATCAAGGAAAACTCTCTTTTAAAAATCTAAACAAACACAAACTCAAGTATGGTTCTGTCAATGTAGTTAAACATTTTGATAACATTAAAAAAGCCAATGCCATTCTAGTTGTCAACCCAACTAGAAAAAAAATTAAAAATTATATTGGGGGAAACACCTTAATGGAAATAGGATTTGCTTATTATCTTCAAAAACCTATTTACTTATTAAATTCAATTCCAAAAGTTTCATATTTCGAAGAAATTAGAGATACACTGCCTATTATTCTTAATGGTAACTTAAACAAGATTGACAGTTAGCACTCAATAAATTATACTGCTAATTCATGGCTATATTATTAAAACAAAAACAAACTAAAACACTTCCCTTAGTTCCTCTTAGAGAAGGAGTAGTATTTCCTCACACCGAAGTTGTTCTAACCTTTGGTCGGCCAAAATCAAATGCCGGTATTGAGGCCGCCTTTAGAAACAACCGTCTGGTTATTTTTGTTTCTCAAAAAAATCCCAAAATCTCAGAACCAAAACTAAAAGACATTTATAGAGTCGGCACTTTATGTAGAATAGAAAGAATTTACAAAACCAATGGAGAAATAAGCGCTCTTGTTAAGGGAATTTCCAGAGTTAAAATTAACACTCTTTCAACCAACCAATCATTTTTAGTTGCCAATGTTGAAAAACTTAAAGAAATTATTGAAACTTCAAATGAAGTAACCGCTTTAACCAACCACATTAGTCGAGAGTTTAAAAAAGCTGTCAATATCGGTAAATCAGTTGATTTTCTTATGTTTATGAGAGTTGTGAGTGGGGTTAATTCCTCGGAAATGGCTGATCAGGTGGCCAGTAATTTAGATTTAACCACTATAAAAAAACAAATCCTTTTGGAAACTCTGGAAGTCAAAAAACGTTTATTGCAAATTTCTAATTATCTTTCAGAAGAAATAAAAATTTTAGAAATAGAAAAAACTATCGTTAGTAAAACTCAGAAAAAATTCAACAAATCAATGCGCAAAAATATTTTAAGAGAACGATTGAAAACCATTCAAAAAGAACTAGGTGATGTTAAAGAAAACAAAGAAACCAAAGAATATAGGGGCAAAATCAAAAAAGCCAAAATGCCCAAAAACGTTAATAAACGAGCCAAAAAAGAATTAAAAAGACTATCTTCCATGCACACTTATAATCCTGAAGCCGGCTATATTAGAAATTATTTGGATTGGCTCTGTGAAATTCCTTGGAGTATATCTACTCCTAATAAAGTTACTATCAAAAAAGCCCAAAAAATTCTTGAAACCGACCACCATGGTTTAAACGAAGTCAAAGAACGTATTACCGAATACTTGGCGGTTATGCAGTTAAAGAAAAAAGCTTTAACTAAAACCAAAAAACCAAAAAGCCCTTCAGGGCCCACCATTTTTTGTTTTGTTGGGCCTCCTGGAGTTGGAAAAACTTCAATTGGCAAATCTATCGCCAGAGCCTTAAAAAGAAAATTCGTTAAAATTTCTCTTGGAGGAATTAGAGATGAGGCTGAAATCAGAGGTCATCGAAAAACCTATGTTGGAGCTATGCCTGGCAGAATTATTCAAGGGATTAAAAATTCAGGCACCAACAATCCGGTTTTTATGCTGGATGAAATCGACAAAATCGGCACTGATTTTAGAGGTGACCCTTCTGCCGCTTTACTTGAGGCTTTAGATCCGGAGCAAAACAGCGAGTTTTCCGATCACTATCTGGAAGTTCCTTTTGATCTTTCAAAAGTCATGTTTATCACTACCGCCAATATATTAGATACTATTCCGTCGGCTTTAAAAGATCGTTTGGAAATTATCCGTTTTTCCGGCTACACTGCCCACGAAAAAGAAAAAATCGCCACTAAGTATCTAATCAAAAAAACCCTGCAAAGTAATGGTCTGGAAAAATCACAAATAAAACTTCCGATCAATTCTTTAAGAAAAATTATCACCAGTTATACCAGAGAAGCCGGAGTTAGAAGTCTGGAAAGACAACTAAGTAAAATCATGCGAAAAATTGCCAAAAAAATCGCTCAGAAAAAAACAGGACCTTTTATTGTTTCAAATCAGAAAATCATTACCTATCTTGGACCGGAAAAATTTACCCCCGTTCTAAAAGAAAAAAAAGACGACATTGGTTTAACTACCGGCCTTGCTTGGACTCAAGCCGGCGGCGATGTTTTGTTTATCGAAGTGGCCACTATTCCGGGAAAGGGCAAAATTATTTTAACCGGGCAACTCGGAGATGTTATGAAAGAATCGGCTAAAGCCGCTATCTCCTATACTCGCTCTCGCTGGAAAAATTTAAAATTAGCTAAAAATTTCTATAGCAAAATTGATATTCATATTCATGTTCCCGAAGGAGCCGTTCCCAAAGATGGTCCTTCAGCCGGTATTACTATGGCTACCGCTCTAATTTCCTCTTTAACCAATAAAAAAGTTAAAAAAGATGTAGCTATGACCGGAGAAATCACTCTCAGGGGTAGAGTTTTGGAAATCGGGGGAGTCAAAGAAAAAGTAATTGCCGCTCATCGAGCCGGAATTAAAACCGTCATTATGCCAAAAATAAATAAAAAGAACTTAAATAAAATTCCCGATAAAGTAAAAAAAGATATTGATTTTAAATTTGTCTCTCACTTAGATGAAGTCTTGAAACTAGCTTTTGCCTGATTTAACAGTCTTTTTATCTTCTTTTTTGGAAAAAAGAACTTTGTCATCCTTACTTGTTTTTAAACTTCCCAAATCTTTGACTTCAGACAACAAAAATTCATCACAAATAATCCCGGCCTTATTAAAAATATTATTAAGTTCATTTGAAATCTTTTTTTCCACTTGAGGTCTATAAGTAGTCAATTGATTCATTGATACTTCTGATAAAACCGATCTAATCCTACTTCTTGAAGCCGGTCTCACCAATTTGGAAATAAAACTCTCTCCGATATTTTCCCATAATTCATTAGCCCGAGCCTTATTAATTTTAAGTAAAATTGAACCTTCGACTTGAACATTATTATCATCAGAAGTTTTAACTACCAAAGCCTCATCACCCATAGACTCTTTATTAGAAAGATCAAAATCATGTCGAATTAAATATTCAATTACTTGAGAATTAAACAACTTTGCCCTTTGCCAAAAAGGAATTTTCAAATGAAGCCCCGGACCTCGAACTGTTTTTAAAACCCCTCTACCCAAATCATGAATACAAGCTACATGTCCGGGTGGTACATTAACAAAAAAACCACCAACCACTTCATCAACTAAAAACGAAACAACAAGTTTATCAAATTCCATATTAATTAAAGTATAGTATATCAGCAATTATTAAAATTGCCCACCTTATTGTGATATTTATAAGCAGTTTTAACAATTGTTTTTAAATCAGAATATTCAGGTTTCCACTTAAACTCATTTTGAATTTTATTGCTGTCTGCCACCAACTCATCAGCATCACCGGGTCTTCTTTCTTTAATCAAAACCTTAAAATCAATTCCAGTTACCAGTTTTACCATCTCGATTACTTGTTTATTAGAGTAACCCACACCCGTTCCCACATTAAATACATCTGTTTTATGGCCATCATTAAGCGCCTTAAGAGCTAAAATATGTGCTTTAGCTAAATCCAAAACATGAATATAATCTCTTATACAAGTACCGTCGGGAGTAGGGTAATCATCTCCAAAAAGTTTAAACTTATCTCCTTTAATTGCCGCCTTAATTATATTTGGAATTAAATGAGATTCCGGCTTATGATTTTCGCCATATTTGCCGTCAAGAGTTGCTCCGGCCGCATTAAAATACCTTAAAGAAATTGATTTTAAACCATAAATTTTGTCATACCATTTTAATAATTTTTCCACCATTAATTTTGATTCACCATACGGATTTTCAGGCTGTTTTTGATCATCTTCTTTAATCGGCACTCTCACCGGGTTTCCATAAACTCCGGCAGTTGAAGAAAAAATCAATTTATTAACCCCGGTTTTTCTCATAGTTTCAAATAAATTCAACGAGCCAACTACATTATTATCAAAATATTTAAAAGGGTTTTTCATTGACTCACCCATTTCTATAAAAGCTGCAAAATGCATCACCGCTTCAATTTTTTCCTTTTTCAAAGTTTTTTCTAAAAGTTCAATATCCTGAATTTCTTGATTATTTTTTTTATCATATATAACCACCTTATTTCCTTGATCTACCAATTCTTTAGCTGTAATTGAACCAATATAACCACAACCTCCGGTTACCAAAATCCTCATACATTTCTCTTTTTCAAATTTAAGCTGATTAAAGTTCCAATCGTGTCAAAACCCACATCTCTTAAAGTGCCTTCTCGTCCGGCTACAAAAGTCTGGTGCCATTCATCGGAAAAAGCATAAAGAACTGTTATTATAAAAACCTTTATAAATATACTTTTAGAAACATTCTTGTTGTTATCGGAGACTGCTCTAAATACTAACCAAAATAAAACAGCATATTCTATTACATGAGCCGACTTTTTAATTATAAAATCCATCCAACTAAACTCGACCTCTTTATTAATAGACATACTGGAAAAAGAATAAATAATTCCCGCCCAAATTATTACCGGTATCCAAAGTTTAATTTTTTTATTTTTCATCACTTTCTTAATTATACAAACCTTGTTTATAAAACACCACGCCAGTTCCGCTTACCAATCCTAACCCCAAGATTATTAATATAATTGATATAAAATAACTTTTATCTTTTTTCTGATTTAATTCACCAGCCTCACTTGTCCCTTTTACCTCCCCGCTCCCCGAACTGACAAGGATGGTCCTTGTCAGTTCCCCCGACTCACTTCCCTCAACCCCTGCAGGGTCCGTCCTTGCAGGCTCTGGCGAAAACTTTGGGGTAGGGCTGGGAGAAGGGGTAGGACTTGCTGATGGCGTTGGCGTCGGCGTTGGGCTTGGGCTTGGGCTTGGGGTAGGTGAGGGTGTGGCTGGTGCAACAATTTTAATTGAAACTGTATTAGTATTTCCACAAGCACTCTTGCTACTGCAAAATCGATTTAATTTTAATTTATAATCTCCTGTGCCAAAAAATCCGCTAGAATCAACATCCGGTTTGACTTTCAACTTGCCACTAGCACTACTTTCTGTAATTTCTAATTTATAATAATTAGTAAAATCATCACCATATTTATACCAATTATCATTCCAAGTGTAACCAAAATAATAATCTCCGGGATTTTTCTGAAACACTCCCTGTAAATAATAAGTTTTAGTCGGAATTATGTCAGTAAATGAATATAAAACTTCAATTTCTTGATCATATTTAATTTCAGAAGGACTACCTTCAATTCCAGTAATTTCAAACACCATTGCTCCATAAACTCGAGTATTCCCAAAAAAAATAGCGCCTATAATAGCGCTAAATATTATTATTTTTCTTCGGGCAGTCATAAAATTATAATATATGCCAATAAAGTGTTACCAAACCATCTTCATGTTCAATTCGAATTCCTTTTCCTACTGTTCCCGTACAATAGTTATATCCACAGGAACAAGCTCTAGAATCAGAAACAGCATAAGCCACACCATCCTTTGAAGCTTTGATTGGAAAACCTGATCCGCCATTAGCCATATCAATTCCATTATGGCCTGCTTCTCCATATAAACCAGGTAAATAATTTTCCCCAAACCATTGAGTTACATTTCCCGGATAACCATCCAAAGGAATTCCCAGTCTTCCATCTTCAAGATATGGCTTAGGATCAACTACTGATAAATCTTTGTAAACTCCAAAATGTAAATGAGGTCCGGTTGAACATCCGGTATTACCCACATAAGCAATTGTATCTCCTTTTTTAACTTCCCCAATCTTTACTCCAGTCGAACCCATGGCCCTGGCAATGGACTCCAAATCTGCTACCAATTTAGTCTTCAATTCTTGAAACTTTGCTTCATCATTTTTAGTTAATTCTAATAACTCTGTTTTTGACTGCTGTTGTTGACCTAAGGTAATTTTTTGTGTCTGCAGGGTTAATTGAAGTTCTTCTGCCTTAATTTGTTTAAGCTCTTTTACATCTTTTTGTTGTTGATGATTATCTTTTGAGTTTTGTAATTCAAGTAAAATCTTTCGATCATTAGTTTGAACCATTTGAAGATACTTATTGTTTTCTAAAAACTTATTAAAACCTCCAGATGATAAAAACACATATATTGGTTTAAAATATTTTCTTTTATATGATGCCCCCACCCTAGAAATCAGTAGAGTCGAAACTTCACCAAGGTTTATATCTAATCTACTAATTTTTACCGATAAAGTAGCAATTTCTTCACCCAATACTTCTAAATCTTCTTCAGTTTGTTCAATCCTTGCTTTAGTCAAAGACACTTGATTATCTAAATATTCAATAGTACTTTTTAAAGTTTTTTGTTGACCTCTAGCCTCTGCAATCTTCTGCTCCAGTTCTTGAATATTTTCTTGAATATTTTTGTAATCATCACTCAGATTAGCCGAAACATACTTAATTGGAGCTACCAATAAAAACAATCCTATAAATAAACCAATAATTTTCTTTAACATACTATTCTTTTAAAAATCGTCTTGTTGCTATCAATCCGGAAATCGCCCCAATCAAACCTCCAAACAATAATTCAGCTCCCAAAAGTGCCAGCATAAACCAAAACGGTACTGGTAAAATTGGAATATCTTGAAGCCAATTAGCTAAAAATGGAGTAGAGTAAAGAAGTAATAAATAACTAATTATCCAAGCGATAAAACTACTTATTAATCCGTACAAAACACCCGAAATCATAAAAGGTTTAATAATAAAACTTCGAGTTGCTCCCAACAATTTTTTAATTTCAATTTCGTCTCTCTTAACCGCAATTTGCATACCGGTTACTACTAAAATTACCAAAATTGACTCTAAGGTAAGATAACCGATTACTCCTAATCCCAAACTTTTAATACTTCTAATCCACTTACCTAAATTTTCAATAATATCTTCATAAAAAACCACATCATCAACTCCCTCTTGAATAGAAAGAATTTTGTTTAACTCACTCAAATCTTCAAGCTCATTTGCCGAAATCTCAATTGAAGCCGGCAAAATATTATAATCTACCAATTCCAAAAGCAGGGGATTATCTTTATTTTTTTCTTTATAAATTGCCTCGGCCTCACGAGTCGACACATATCTGAAATCGTTTAATTTGCCGGTTTTCTCAAGTTGAGCCTTAATATTGGCAATTTGAATATCATCAAGATCTTCTCCCGGCTTAAAAAAAGCAATTACTTGTGGAGCCGACTCAAAATATTTAAGCACTTTTATTGATCCAAACGACAAAAGAGAAAATACCGAAATAACTAACAAAGTCATGGTTGTGGCCATTATTGCCGCCAACACTTGAAAGGGACTTCTTTTCATTAATTTAATAGTTGAATCTAAAAATTTCATGATTGATATTTACCTTTCTTGCTGTCATTAATAATCTTACCGTTTTTAATTACAATTACTCTTTCTTTAAATTTATCAACTACACTCGAGTTATGAGTTGCCATTAACACGGTTGTTCCGGATAAATTAATTTCTTTAAATAACTTAAAAATTTTAAAACCCGATTTGGGATCCAAATTTCCGGTCGGTTCATCGGCAATCAATACACTTGGTTTAGACACAATCGCTCGAGCTATTCCCACTCTTTGTAATTCACCTCCGGATAATTGAACCGGAAAAAATTTATCTTTACCTTTTAATCCTACATTTTTTAAAGCCTCAATTGTTTTTTCCTTTATTTCTTTTGGCTCTAAACCGTCAATTTCAAGACTTAAAGCCACATTTTCAAACACAGTTCTATCGTTAAGTAATTTATAGTCTTGAAAACAAACCGCCACGTCCCGTCGTAAATCGGAAATTTGTTCAGCCTCAATTTGAGATAAATCAAGCTCATTTATCAAAATAGTTCCGGAACTTGGAAGTATTTCTCGCCTCAGCAATTTCATTATGGTTGTTTTCCCGGCTCCGGAAGAACCAACAAAAAACACAAATTCTCCGGGTTTGATTTGAAAAGAAGCTTTTTTTAAAGCTTTAGTGCCGTCATTAAATTTTTTTGTGACTTGTTGAAATACTATCATTATAAAACCTCAAGTCGGCCAACATCCATTAACCAACCGGCCTTTTGAGCTTCAAATGTTTCTCCCCACACTTTTACATTTTTACCGATAAATTGATCCAAATCAATTACCGAAGATGTCATATAAACATACTTAGATTTTCCACCTTCGCGAATTAAATGATGAGAACCCTCACCGTCAATTCCCTCGGCTGCCACTTCTCCAATCGCTTCATCGCGAAAAGCATTTTCATCCACCACTCCAAATGTATCTCCGGCTTTAAGTACTCCGGTAACTTCAGTTGATAGTTTTTCTACCGCTTTTGGCTTATTAAAAGAATAAAGACCATAACCAGTTCCAATTCCAAGAAAAATCAAAACTAAAAACATCGCTATTGTTTTCTTTTTAGAATCTTTTTTAATTGGCCTTTTACTTGCCGGAACTTTATCATTATCATTTTTTATCGGCTCAGCCGTCTTTACATCCTTTGCATCGGAATCTAAATTTAATGCTTTAATTTCATCAGTCATATTTTCTCCTCTAATTATTGCTGTAGTTATTTGGGTTACGAACCCTGCCTTGCTGGCAGGCAGGTTTCCGAAGTTTTAGTTCGTAACCTTTTTTCTCCTTTATTTCATTCTAACTTAAAGTTAAGCCGGCTTCAATAAAACCGTCAATTTTACCATCAAGAACTTCATCGGGATTTTTATCCAAATAATTGGTTCTCAAATCCTTAACTTGTTTATAAGGGTGTAAAACATAGGATCGAATCTGATTACCCCAAGAAGCATGCTTATACTTACCCTTAATCCCTTTAATTTTTTCTTTTCTTTTGTCTTTTTCGATTTGCCACAATTTTGCCATTAGAATTTTCATTGCCGATTTTCTATTTTGTTCCTGAGTTCGTTGAGTTTGACACTCTATTACAATTTTACTTGGCTTATGTTTTAGTCTAACTGCCGTTGAAACCTTATTAACATTTTGTCCTCCCGACCCAGAAGATCTATAAAACTCGATCTCAAGATCATCGGCCTTTACTTCAACTTCATCGGATTTTTCTAAAACCGGTAATACTTCAACCAAGGCAAATGAAGTTTCTCGTAAATTATCAGCATTAAAAGGAGACTGCCGAACCAATCTATGAGTTCCTTTTTCTCTTTTTAAATAACCATATGCATATTTGCCTTCAATAATTAAAGTCACACTTTTTATTCCCGCCTCTTCCCCTAAGGTCTCATTTACCACTCTTACCGTATAATCATGTCTTTCCGCATAACGAATATACATTCTTTTTAAAATTTCTGCCCAATCCATAGCCTCTGTTCCACCTTGACCCGCGTGAATTGAAAGCATTACCGCTCGATTATCATAAGTCCCTGATAAATATTTAATTTTCTCCAATTGTTTAAGCTTTTTTTCTACTTTATTTACTTCTGTTTTTAAGGATTCGGCCTCATCACCACTGGTTTTAATTAAATCACTGATTTCTCTAATTTCAATTTGTAAATTATTAACATCCTCAATTTCATTTTTAAGAGTTGAAATATTTTGCATCAAAACTTGAGCTTTTTCTCTATCTTGCCAAATATTTTCATCTTTTGACTTAGTTTCCATTTTAATTAGTTTTGATTTTTTTTCATCAAAACCAACTGCTTTTAGTAATTGGTTAAAGCTAGTTTCGATTTCTAAAATTTGTTGTTTAACTGAGCTCATGCATTAAAAATAATTGTTTTTTCTTTATTTCTCCTTTAAGTATTTTAGAAGCAATCCCATTCATAATTTTTTCTTGAATAACTCGATCAGCTTGTCTGCCTCCCCATTTTTTGGAAAAAGCCAAATTAGCTAAAGTTTTAATTACTTTTTCCCCAAACTTAACCTCAATCTCTTGATTTTTTAAGATGGCAACAAGCTTGGTCAATTTAAGTCGAATAATTTTTTCAGTTTCATCTTTTGTTAATGAATTAAAAACAATCAATCCACTAAACCTATTTAAAAATTCCGGAGAGTAGTGAGATTCAATCGCCTTCATTCCATTTTTATCATCAAGAATTTCCCTGGTCCCCACATTAGTGGTGGCGATAATAATAGTATTTGAAAAATCAATCACATGACCATCACTATCCGTTAATCTGGCTTCATCTAAAACTTGTAAAAATAAATTAATAACATTTTTATGAGCCTTTTCAATTTCGTCAAGAAGAATTAAAGTATAAGGTTGATGTCGAACCGCTTCCGTCAACTGTCCACCCTCCGATACAACTCGATTTGCCGGTGATGCTCCAATCAATCGACTAATACTATCTAAAGTTTGATATTCACTCATATCCAGTCTGATCATGGTCTTTTCCGATCCAAAAAATTCATTAGCCAAAGTTTTTGCAGTTTCTGTTTTACCGACTCCGGTTGGTCCGGCAAACATAAAACTGGCAATCGGTTTATTTGGATTTTTTAAATTGGTTCTGGCTCTTCTGATTGCATTAGCTACGGCTTTAATTGCCTTATCTTGGCCTACCACTCTCTGATGCATTTTTGTTTCTAAATTTAAAAGTAGTTCTTTATCTTTTAAAGATAGTTTGGTTACCGGCACATTGGTTTTTTTACTTACCAACTTCTCTACCATGTTGGAAGTGACCAGCTTTTTATCTTTAGACTTAAGTTGAACCACTACTTCATCAAGTAAATTAACTGCCTTGTCTGGAAACTCTCGGTTATGAATTAACTTATCCGCCAACTCAATAATTCTTAATAAAGCCATCATAGTCACTTTGACTTTTTCCGATTCTTCTTCCCTAAAAGCTATATATTGGAGTATTAACATAGTTTGCTTTTTATCGGCGCTTTTTAATTTAATTACATCAAATAATCTTGAAAAAGCTTCATTTGGCTCAATATATTTTTTATAATTCTCACTTGAAGTAGTTCCGATAAATTGAAATTTTCCCTCAGACAGGGGAGGCTCTAATGCCATAAATAAATTGCTGGTTTCCGCCATTTCTTTATTAATGGATGAAAGGTAATGAATTTCATCTACAAACAAAATAATATTTTCCGCTCGTTTAATTTCATCAATAATTTTAGTAATTCGATAATTTAATTCTGCCCCATTGGCGCTAGCCGCCAACCTCGAAGCCTCCAATTGAACTAAACGCTTAAATCTTAAATCTTTACTTTTAATTCCTCTGACTATTTCTTGTGCAATTCCCTTAATTAAAGTGGTTTTTCCACTTCCCGGCTCACCAATTATCAAAGCATTATTCATTCTTTTTCTTCCTAAAATATCAATAATCTTGCCAATAATTTCTTTTTTCCCAATAATTTCTGGCAATTGAGCCTTTGAAGCTTGTTTAGTTAAATCAATACTATATTTATCCAAAGTCGGAGTCGGTACTCCGGTCCAGGCTCGATTAATTCCACCCATTGGTCGAGTAATAAATTCTTTATCCCATAAAAATAAAGTTTTTTTCCAGAATTTCTTTTTATTCAACCATTGAATAGTAGTTATCGCTTCTTTATACCTCCAGTCATTATGCTTTAGTAAAGCCAGTAAAAAATGCATACTACCCAAATAATCATTGTTTATTTTATGGGCTTCATCTAAAGCTAATTTTTTCCAATCAGAAATAATCAAAATATTTTCTAAATTTAAAAAAGCCTTACCGGATATTTCCAGTTTTTCTAAAGTGTCAATCACTTCTTTATCTTTTAAAATTAATGTTTTTAAAACCTGACTATTATTCTTAGCCTCTTTTAAATATTTTTTTAAAGCCCTTGAAGGTTCAAACCTTTTATCAGAACTCAAAACTTTATATATAAAATCAATTGTCCAAAGTATTCCAAACCCAAGTATTCCGATTTCTCCAAAAATAATCACCGCCATCACTGGCAAAAATATCCAAACTATTAACCAAAAAAACATAGCTAAAATCACTAAACTTATAATCAAACTCCCTAAAATTACTCGAGAAAATCTAAAAATAAAACTCAAAACCCTACCTACTATACTGGTATCATGAAACAAAGGCACAAACAGCATCTTAAGCATTAAAGATACGGCCAACTTATTATCCAAAAAAATAATTAAATTCCTAAAAAATCTCCGTGACCCGATTAAAAAATCCTTATACCAGAAAACTGGAAAGTGAAATAACTTATTAAATAAAAATTTCATATCGCCCTCCTTTTCTTATCCCAAAAATTTCCCCTTCTACAAAGTAAATTATCTGCTTTTTTCGGATTTTCCATTAAACCTTCAACTATTATTTCAAACAACAATGTATTTTGAGATGCTTTAATTAATATTCTATCTCCTGTTTTTATTATTTTTTCGCGAAGGCTAACCATCGCCTTATAAGTATTATTAAACCAGTGAATTTTATTTTTATCAAACCCAAGTTTTATAACTTTAGGTAAAAAATACTTTTTCATCAAAGGACCCACTATCACTATAACCTCAGCTATTTTTACCGCCTTTTCTGCTACTAGCTCATGCTCTTTTTTAGCCTGTTTTCCCAATTCTCTCATATCCCCCAGCACCGCCACTTTTCTACCTTCAAGGACTGACCCTGAAGGCCCTATTTTTACCCTTTCATTACTCCCCCTACTCCTGTTATCCACCTTCAAGGACTGACCCTGAAGGTAATCAAGACCCAATAGCATGGATTCTCTAGATGCATTATAACTTGAGTCAATTAAAGTGGTATTTTTAATACCTTTAATTATTTCCATTCTTCCTCGAGGCATTTTAAAATTTTTCTTAATTTTCTTAAGTGCTTTATTTTTATTAATCCCAAAAATTTTTCCCACCGCCACCACTACCGCCAAAGTTTCCGCCTGCAGCACCTGCAGACCTGTCCCGATTCGGTCGGGAGTCCGTCCTTGCAGGTCATTAACCCTATCAAAAGTTACAACTCTGGCTTTTGTTTTATCCTTAAAAGCCATTACTCTTTTATCATTTGAATTTAAAATTGCCCAGCCGTTTTTTGGTAAAAAAGTGATTAATTTCCCTTTTTCAATAGCTATATTTTCTATTGCTTTCCCTTTTAATTTTTCAAACGGTTCGGTATTAACCGGAAAAACATTTAAAAACACCCCGATATTTGGTTGAATAATACTTAACAACCAACCCATATTTTTAGGCTTATCAGGGCTATCAATAGCCATCTCTACAACATATACATCATATTTTTTGAAATTTGTCAGCAATTTTATCAAAGCCAATGGTATTATCAACAGCCAATCAAAAAAACCATAACTTCTTGCTTTAAAACCTAAAATATCCAAAGGAATTCCAATCTCACTATTGGCCTTTATAGACACTTTAGTTTTAAAATCATCTTCAAGCACTGCTTTTATAGCCATCATGCAAGAAGTCTTACCAACCGAACCCGTTACCCCCACTACTGTAATTTTCTGTTTTTTTAATTGTAGCTTAGCCAGTATTTTAAGATACCAAGCTAATAGTAAGTAAAAACCACTTTTCATACCTCACTTGGTTGGAGTAATTTTAAAAATTTTATCTCCAATTTTAATTTTATCAACTAGCTCCATTCCCTCAACTACTTCTCCAAAATTAGTATATTCACCGGTCAAAAAACCACAATCGGTTGTGCAGATAAAAAATTGTGAGTCATTAGATATTTTAATATTACCTCCGCGAGCCACCCCGACACTTCCTCTTTTAAACTCTACTTTACTCAACTCAGTTGGCATATCACCACCACCGGTTCCATTTCCTAATGGGTCACCTCCTTGAACCACCCAATCTTCTACTCTATGAAAATTAAGACCTTCATAATATCCGGAATCAGCCTTAGCTAAAAAATTTCTAACCGTATTAGGAGCTTCTTTTTTATAAAGCTTAATTTTTACTTTACCTTCATTTAATTTAATAACAGCAAATTTAATCTCTTCTTCTGCTTTTTTTTGAATTTTCATAACTTCTTTCTCGGCTTCAGTCTTTGGAATAGGTAATTTGGCCTGTTCCTCTTGAGCTATTTTTTGACTACATCCGGTCAAAAATAAACCAATAATTAATAATAAAAGTACTTGTTTTAATTTCATTATATTTACTCTAACAATTCTTCAATTAAAATAATATTTTCATCTAATGTTTTATTAATACTCTCACCTTCGTCACCATAAACAAAATCCTCAAATTTAAAAGAATTTAAAATCTGTAAATGAGCTTGATCAAAAAAACCACCATTATCAGTCAAACTTTCAATTGTATAAAGAATTTGATTTTCCACTCCCACTGTTTTTAATAATACTGGCGCTCCAGATATAAACTGAATCGAAAGAATATCACTTAACATCACACTCTTTATCTCGTTAATCACATTTCTCTCTTCAAAC
>JAYEMX010000017.1:0-17353 GCA_034718535.1 Patescibacteria group bacterium
CAGAGTTTGAAATTAAAAATCCATTGGTAGTTGTTTCTGGATTTAAACCTAACTCTTTTATAGTAAGTAGACTGGTGTTACCAGAAAAACTGGTGTCATCAAGAATTAATGTTTTTGAGCGATTAAGATTGAATTTTAATCTGACTCGCTTATCTCTTGATAAACTGCTGATATAGCCTGAAGTTGGGAGAGATGGATCTGACGCTTCTCGGATTCGACTTACTGAGAACTCGGTCGTGATGACGGGTGAGTTGATTACTGGACTTAGAACCTCACCCATCCAACCCGACAAGTCAATTACACAGGAAAAAGTTTTTCCGGCTAATTTTTCTCCAAGTTTTTTTATAAGTGGTTCAGGATCAGCTAGAAAATGATCCATGTCAGGATTGCCAAATTTTTGAACTATATTTGTTGTTTGTTGACGAATTTTTGGCCAATGGCTTGGCGATGATTTGATTAATGTTTCGTCTAACATCCAGACGATTCTGTTTGGTTTTTGCATATATTTTTTGATTTTAATTAATAAAACTAAGTAATAAAAAAGCCCTTGGGTATCCCGAAAAACTTCGAGAGACTCAAGGGCCTTTATTAAAAAGACGGTACCACCTTGGTTTAATTTATCTAATTTTATTAATAAAAAACTCGCCGTGAGGCGAGAGATAGTCAACGGATTAGATAAATCCTTATTGTTGACGTGCTCCGTTTAGTCCCGATTAAATGCGGGACTGACACACGTTAGCGCTGTGATGGGCGCACCCATGATCGATTTTGTCGATCCTGCTCCGGAGTGTAAAAATTCTCCTTCATTGCTTTGATAAATTGTTAAGAATAGTTGGTATCGTAGCATATACATTGATTTTTTTCAAGGGTTTGGTAGACTGACTGAATAACTAACAGGAGCAAAGAGATTAATTATTTTCTTTTTTCAGTGAAGAAAGAGGGGGTGGGACCTGCCTGCCGGCAGGCAGGGTGAATTTTTTGAGTTTAAAAATATCTTGTATAATATATGGAAATGAAAGACACTTCAGGTTTCAAAGATTACTATAAAATTTTAAATATATCTAAAACAGAACGTGGAAGTAGTGGTTTTGATGGTATCCTAAGAACCAAGTTTAGACAAGCTGCTAAAAAATATCATCCTGATGTTTCGGAACTTCCAACTAAAAAGGCAGAGGAAAAATTTAGAGAAGCTAATGAGGCTTATGTCTGTTTAATGGGTAAAAAACTTAAAGAAAGATATGACGTTATTTGGCGTCAGAATACGAAAGAAAGGAGGGTTGATAATAAACCGGGTTTTAAACCAAGTGATGAAGTGAATCGAAAATATAAAGGTTTTAAAGAAGACCCTTATTTTTCTCAAGTAATGAAAGAGTGGGATGCTGAAACTAAAAGGATGACAGAAGAGTGGGATGCTGAAACTAAAAGGATGACAGAAGAGTGGGATGCTGAAACTAAAAGGGAGAAAAAAGAGTGGGATGATTTGCCTGATGTTTTAGGAGGTTCTGAATTTAAAGGATAAAGTAAGGTTGTAAAATAATGGTAAATATTTAAAGTATTATTTCTCGTCTTCTCTTTTTTACTTTTTATTTGATAAAAAGTTTGCTGAAAAATCTAAATAGTAAAAATATATGTTGGTAGGGTATATTGAGTAACCTACAAGGAGAGTCCTTGTAGGTAAAATGATGGTAATTTTTTGGCTGGTTTGGTAGACTGGTGGTATGTCTAATTGGAAGCGGACTTGGAGAAAAAGAGTAAATAAACTTAAGTACTATACTAAGAAATATAGGCCAAGGAGTAAGGCGGATTTAATTAAATTGTTGGCGGTTTTGGGATTTTTCGGAATTTTGGGGATGTCTTTATTGGGAACAATTATGTTTGCTTGGTATGCCAAAGATTTACCGACTCCGGATAAGGTGGTTAGAAGGGATGGTTTTTCGACTAAAATTTTTGATCGAAATGGTCAGCTTCTTTATGATGTTTTTGCCGATCAAAGAAGAACCCCGGTTGAGCTTGAAAAAATACCGGAAACTTTGAAGCAAGCTACGATTGCGATTGAAGATAAGAATTTTTATGAACACAAAGGCTTTGACCCCTTGGGTTGGGTAAGGGCGGTATTTAATACGATTTTTAAATTGAGAAGATTGGGAGGTGGGTCGACTTTAACGCAACAGTTAGTTAAAAATGTTTTGTTGACAAATCAAAGAAGTATTTCTCGAAAAATTAAAGAATTTGTTTTATCGGTTCAAATTGAGAAAAAGTACACTAAAGACGAGATATTAAAAATGTATCTTAACGAATCTCCTTATGGCGGAACGGCTTGGGGGGTGCAAGCGGCTTGTGAAACTTATTTTGCCAAAGATGTTGATGAGCTTAATTTAATTGAATCAGCAGTTTTGGCCGGATTACCTCAAGCTCCGAGTCGGTACTCCCCTTTTATCGGCGGTGATGGGTATAAAAACAGGACTAAAAGTGTTTTAAGAAGAATGAGAGAAGATGATTATATTTCCAAAGATGAGGAAAAGCAGGCTCTTGAAGATTTAGATAAAATTGAATTTGCACCGGAGGGTTCAAGTTTTAAAGCTCCTCATTTTGTAATGTATGTTAAAAGTAAATTAATAGAAAGATATGGAGAGGCTTTGGTGGAACAAGGAGGGCTTAGGGTAACTACCTCACTTGATTGGGATTTACAAAAAGAGGCTCAAAAAATCATAACTGAGGAGATTGAAAAAGTTGAGTCTCTGCATATTACCAATGGGGCATCTTTAACCCTTGATTCTCAAACCGGAGAGATTTTATCAATGGTTGGTTCTAAAAATTATTCGGCGGAAGATTATGATGGTAAAGTAAATGTAACTTTGTCTTTAAGACAACCAGGGTCTTCAATTAAACCGGTTAATTATGTGACCGCTTTTATGAAGGGATATACTCCGGCGACCATGATTGCCGATGTTTTGACTGAATTTCCGGGTGGAGCCAATATTCCGGTTTATAAACCAAAAAATTATGATGGTAAATTTAGAGGTCCGGTTCAATTGAGATATGCCTTGGGAAATTCTTTAAATATTCCGGCGGTAAAATTATTGCAATTGGTTGGAGTAAAAGAAATGCTGGAGACAGCCTATAAAATGGGTTTTACTAGTTTGGAACCGACTAGGGCTAACGTAAATAGGTTTGGATTATCTTTGACATTAGGTGGCGGCGAAGTGAGGTTGATTGATATGACGGCGGCTTATAGTGCTTTTGCCAATGGGGGTTATAAAGTAGAGCCGATTAGTATTTTGAAAGTTGAAGATAATAAAGGTAAGGTGTTGGAAGAATATAAAGCTTCAAGGTTGCCAAGAGTTTTGACTGAAGAGCAAGCTTTTTTGATTTCTAATATTTTGTCAGATAACTCAGCTCGATTAATTACTTTTGGGGCTAATTCTTTTCTTCGAATTCCTGGTCATACGGTAGCGGTTAAAACCGGTACTACCGATGATATGAGGGATAACTGGGCGGTGGGTTGGACGCCAGCGATAATTACGGCTGTTTGGGTGGGAAATAATGACAATACTCCAATGAAAAAGGTGGCTTCGGGAATTTCCGGAGCTACGCCAATTTGGAGAGAAACAATAATAAAAGCTTTGAGTTTATCTTCGGTAAAAGATTGGGGGGTACCTAAGGGAATTATTGAAATGGAGGTTGATTCGATTTCCGGTTATGCTTCTCATGATGGCTGGCCATCTAGAAAAGAGTATTTTATCAAAGGGACTGAACCGATTTCATTGGATTTGATTCATACCAAATTAAAGATTTGTAAGGGGCAGGAGGATAAATTGGCTTCTAAAATTAGGGTGGCTAAAGGTGATTATGAGGAAAAAGAATACATAGTTTTAAAGGCAGATGACCCAGCTGGTGGGTCTAAAAATCGTTGGCAAGAAGGGATTGATGCTTGGATAAACGGGCAAGATGACTCCAGATATAAATACCCAAAAGATTATTGTGACGATGATAATGGAATTTATATTCAAATAACCAGTCCGGGTGATCATGACACAGTTGATAATGATTTTGATTTTAAAGCTAAGGTGACTAGCGGTAAAGAGATTAAATGGGTAAAATTTTACATAGATGGAGTCGAGAGAAAAGAAATATTTAGCAAGCCATTTGAGTATAGAGAAGAAAGCCTTGAAGATGGAACCTATACTTTAAAAGTGAAAACAGAAGATGTGGATGGAAATGTGGCTGAAAAAGAAATTAAAATCGGGGTTAATCAGGATTGGGATTATGAAGAGCCGGAGCCATCTCCGTCGCCTTTGCCGACACCCTCACTCTCCCCTTCTCCTTTGCCTAGTTCTGAGTAATATTCCATCCCGGGATGGAATATATATTTATAGTTTGCCGATGAGTTTGGCGCGGTGATTGGTTTTGAGGTTGGAAACTACTTTTTTCCTGATTGGGGCAATCAGTTTATCCGAGAGGGGTTTGATTAAAGATTGATAGGTAATATTAAAAGTATAGTTTTGATGATAGGTTTTGGTTAAGTTTACTTTATTAATTAGTTTGTGGGTAGATTTGATAGTCTTAATAACAGGTCCAAGATGGGTTTTTTGAGGAAGGGTAAAAGTCAGATCTTCGATGATGGGGGGAAATTGGGAAATAGTCGGATATTGATGCTGAGCCGAAGCTTTTTTAATCAGTTCAGTGACATTTAAAGTAGCCAGCCAAGCTTTTTTATCTAAAGTTTGACCAATTAAACCAATTAATTTATTTTTTAAATAAATTTGAGCTTGGTTTGAAGGGTGTAGATAAGAGGTTGGATTTTTAGTGGCTTTAATGTCTAAATTTAAACCCAAGTTTAAAGCCAGAGTTTGAATTTGGCCTTTAAGTTGAGAATAAGAAACTGTGGTAGAAAGTAGACAAAGCTCTAGTGGTTGTTTTGGTAATTTAAGGCTAGAATTTTGAGGATAAAAGACGGTACCAAGCTCAAATAAGTTAATGTTTTTAGTATGTTTTAGGTTTAGTTTGAGTAGGGGTAGAAGTGATTCGGCGGTGGTAGTTCTCATGTATTCATAGTCTTTAGACATAGGATGAAGAGCTTGAAGGTGGGATTTGGTTTTTAAGCCCATTGAAGTAATTAAATCTTTAGATATCATGGTTGAGGAGTAAGTTTCAAAATAACCCAGACCTGCAATAATGCTTTTAATGTCTTTTAGCCAGTTCTTTTTTAAGGCGGTTTTATGTATAGGGATGATCCCCGTAGGTAGGGTTTTGGGTAAATTGTTGTAGCCGTATAAACGAGCGATTTCTTCGATTAAGTCTATATCGGTTTCAAGATCTCTTCGCCATGCAGGCGGTTGGTAACCCAAATTGGTTTTTTTAATTGAAAGACTGGTTAAGTATCGGTTGATTTCAGACTGAGAAATTTCAATGCCGATTAGTTTAGCCACCTGGCTTTGATTTAGTTTTATAATCGGTGATTTAAAATTAGATTTGAGAGTATGAATTTTAGTTGATTGTTGGCCGGTTGATTCTTGTTCAATTAATTTAACCACCCTTTTAGTTACTGCCTCTGTTTGAGTTAAATCAAGTTTTTTTTCTGATCTGGTACTGGATGGGCTTCTAAGTTTTAAATTAATGCTGGCTCTTCTGATTAAGATTGGATTATCAATAGCTACAAGTAAATAAATACGTTTGGTTTGAGAGGTAATTTCAGTGTTTAAACCGCCCATAATTCCGGGGACGTCAATGATTTTTTCTTTATCTTCAATAATAATTTCTCCACCGATTAAGTGACGGGTTTTGTGATCCAAGGTAATAATCTTTTCATTTTTTTTGGCAAGTCTTAAGTTAAGGTCACCTTTAATTTTATCGGCATCAAAAGTGTGCATTAACTGGGCATGCTCCCAAAGTATGTAATTGGCAATATCCACGATATTATTAACCGGACGGTGACCAGCTAGGGTAATCAGTTTTTGAATATTTTGAGACGAAGGTTTGACAGTAATATTACTAATTTCAACACAAGAATAAGTAGGGCATAATTTTTTATCAGAAATGTTTAGTTTTTTGGGTTGAATGGTTAGGTTTGGAGTAGAAGGGATTTTTGGAGGAGTAAATTTTCGATTAAAAACAGCGGATACTTCTCTTGCCAGACCGATAATACTTAAAGTATCGGGTCGATTGGAAGTAATTTCAAATTCATAGACTGTTTCAGAGATAGTATTTTCTTTGAAGATATGAATAGCCTCGACCTTATTACCGGAAAAAGTCATTTTTTCCAGAAAATCTTTATCTGAAATACCAGATAAATCAACATATTTTGATAGCCAAATTTTAGGTGCGAGCATAATTTAAAAATTTCAGATCTCCGGAATAGAGAGACCGAATGTCTTTGATATTGTATTTAAGCATAGCTAATCTGTCCGCTCCCATTCCAAAAGCCCAGCCTTGGTATTTGGTTGAATCAATATTGCAATTTTCCAGAACTTCCGGATGAACCATACCGCAACCCAAGATTTCCAGCCATTTGCCTTGATTGTTTTGAACTTCAACTTCCAAGCTGGGTTCGGTGTAGGGAAAGTTATGACCATAAAAGCGAACTTTTTTATCTTGACCAAAAAGACTTTTGGCAGTGTGTTTTAAAATACCCATTAAATCGGTTAAAGAGGTTTTATTATCAATTAACAAACCTTCAATTTGGTAAAAGCTGGGTAAGTGGGTAACATCGATGGTGTCTCTGCGATAAACTCGGCCGGGAGAAATTATTCGGATTGGAGGTTTGTTTTTAGTCATATAGCGAATTTGAACAGAACTGGTATGAACTCGTAAAAGTTTTTTTTGGTCAAAATAGTAGGTTTCCTGAGTGTCTCTTGACGGGTGGTCGGGTCCGAGACGTAATTTTTGAAAGTTAATTTCATCCCACTCGACTTCGGGTCCCGAAGCAATGGTAAAACCAAATCTAGTAAAAATATCTTCAATTTGGTTGACGATTTTTGTAATCGGATGGAGTTGGCCGAAAGAAGGTAGAATTGAGGGAACAGTGGGATCAAAAAATTCTTTTTTGACAGGGGTTTTTAATAAATTTGTTTGTTTAGTTTCTATGGCTATTTCGATGGCTTTTTTAAGGTCATTGACGGTTTTGCCTAAAAGAGCTTTTTTTTCAGGACTAAGATTGGGTAATTCTTTTAAGATTTGATTAATTTGACCTTTTCGGCCGAGATATTCCACTCTAAATCTTTCGAGCTCTTTTTTATTTTTAGCCTCACCGATTAAAGCTATGGCTTGGTTTTTAAGATTAATAAGGTTTGGTTGCATAGATTTAGTTTAACATAAAATTTGATACAAAAAATCCCGATTAAATCGGGATTGGTTGATAAAATAAAGTTTTTAATTACTTTACTTTATCAACGATTTTAAAGAAAACTTTTGAATGATTGACAACTAAGTCAGCCATGATTTTTCTATTTAGTTCGATTTTGCTTTTCTTTAGTTTATTAATAAATCGAGAGTAACTGATATTGGTTTCTGATAAAGCGGCGTTGATTCTTTGGATCCATAAAGTGCGAAAGTCTCTTTTTCTTAATTTTCTGCCATGATAAGCGTATTGGCCGGCATGTAAAACAGCCTGTTTAGCCATTTTATAAACTTTTGAGCGGGTCATTCGATAACCCTTGGCAAGTTTTAGAATTTTTTTATGCCTTCGTTTTCTAACAGTGCTGGTTTTTGATCTCATATATTTATTTTAAGGCTAGCATTTTTTTAATTTTAGTTGCAAATTTTCCTTTAACATTTTTTGGCACCTTACCTCTTCTGGCATTTCGTTTGGATCGGTTAGCTTTTAGATGTCTATTTTGGGCGCCACGACGAATAACTTTACCTGACTTGGTTACCTTAAATCTTTTTAAGACGGATTTTCTGGTTTTAATTTTATTTTTCATAATAATTGTAAAGGTTCTTAATAAAAGGTTACGAACTCGAACTTCTTAAAGTTCGTAACCCTGAAATTTTAGGTTATTTTTTAAGTGGAGTAATAATAATCCAAAGAAGTTTGCCCTGAAGTTTTGGTTCAGACGATTGAGTGCCAAACTTAATTAAATGATTAGCTGCCTTTTTTAAAAGTTTAAAGCCAAATTCTTTTCTGGTAATTTGGCGACCGGTGAATTTTACCGTGAGTTTGACTTTATGTCTATCCTCTAAAAATTTTTGAGCTCTTTTTAATCTAGTTTCAAAATCTTTTTTGGCAATAAAAGGAGTAAATCTGATTTCTTTTTGACCGGTGACCTTGGTTTGTTTTTTGCTTTTTTTAATATCTTGTTTTTGTTGGTATTTAAACTTGGCAAAGTTAATAATCTTGGCTACCGGGGGTTTAGCTTTATCTGCAACTAAAACCAAATCCATTTTCATCTGACGAGCCTTAAAAATAGCTTCATCGCGGGTCATAACGCCAATTTGTTTTTCATCGGCTCCAATGACTCGAACTTCGGTGGCATTTATATATTCGTTTATTTTGTAGTATTTTTTAGCCATGGGGGAGATTTTATCAGTTAATTATCTTTTCTTCAATCTCTTTTTTAATTTTTTCAATAAATTTACTTGTGGTTAAAGTGCCAATATCTCCAATTTTTCTTTGTCTGACGGAAATTTGATTGTTTTTTACTTCTTTGGCTCCGACAATTAAAGCATAGGGAATTTTTTGATTTTCAGCGTCTCTGATTTTTGATCCGAGTGTTTCCGAGCGATTATCAAGCTTGACTCTAATCCCCCGCTTAATTAAAGTATCAGTCAAAGTTTTGGCGTATTTATTTTGTTTATCGGAGATAGTTAGGATAATGGCTTGAATGGGAGATAACCAGACTGGAAAAGCACCGGCATAATGTTCAATAAGAAAAGCAAAAAATCTTTCAAAAGAACCGACTAAAGCCCGATGAATAATAAATGGTTGTTCTTTTTTACCTTTACCATTAATGTAGTTTAGTTTAAATTTTTCCGGCAAATTAAAATCAATTTGAATAGTTGAAATAGCATCTTTTTTCCCATAAACATTTTCCGCGATAATATCGATTTTAGGTCCGTAAAAGGCGGCTTCGCCAATTTCTTCCACAAATTTTAATTTATTTTTGATTAAAGCTTGTTTTAAAGAATCTTCGGCCCATTTCCAATCTTGTTTTTCCCCGCAAAATTGATATTTTTTCGCTTTAGGATCCGAAGTGGCCAAAACAAATGAGTATTTATCAAAACCAATGGCTTTATAGAAGATTTTTAACATATCAAAAACTTCTTGAATTTGGTTAAAAAGCTGTTTTTTGGTACAAAAAATATGGGCGTCGTTTTGAGTAAATCCTCTGACTCTTTGTAATCCATGAAGTTCTCCCGACTTTTCATATCTGTAAACAGTACCCAGCTCCCCTAATTTTAAAGGCAAGTCTCTATAACTTTTTGGTTGATGTTTATAAATTAACATGCCGGCCGGGCAGTTCATTGGTTTTAGGTAATATTCTTCATCATCAATTTTCATTGAAGAGTACATAGCGTCTTTGTAAAATTTTAAGTGACCGGAAGTTTCAAAAAGCTCTTTTTTATGAATATGGGGAGTTAAAACGTGTTGATAACCAAATTGTCTTTCGAGTTGAATCATGTAGTCTTCAAGTGCGCGACGCATGGCATAACCGTTAGGTAACCAAACGGGAAGACCAGAACCAAGTTCGGGAAAGATAGTAAAAAGTTCTAGTTTTTTGCCAAGCTTACGGTGATTATTTTGTTCAGCCAGTTCAAGATTTTTTAAATGACTGTCAAGTTCTTTTTTAGACTCAAAGGCAGTGCCATAAATCCGGGTTAGCATTTTGTTTTTTTCATCACCATGCCAGTAGGCACCGGCGATTGATAAAAGTTTAAAAGCCTTGATTTGACCGGTAGATTTAAGATGTGGGCCAGAACAAAGATCGACAAATTGATCACCGGTCCAATAAACAATTGCTTTTTCTTTTTTATTTTCAATTTCATCAAGCCATTCTTGTTTATATTTATTATCTTTAAACAGTTCTCTGGCTTTTTTGATTGAAATTTCTTGGTGTTTGAAAACTAGATTTTTGGAAATGATTTTGCTCATCTCCTTTTCAATTTTAGGAAAGTCTGATTCTGAAATTTTTTGTTTTGATTCAAAGTCAAAGTAAAAACCTTCATTGGTGGCCGGTCCCATAGCCATAATAATTTTTTTACCATAAAGGTTAATCATGGCCTGAGTAAGAACATGCTCGGTTGAATGGCGTAGAGTTGATAAGTTGTTTGATTTCATAGTATTAATTGTAACAAAATTATAGTATTTGTGGACGGTACAAGATTCGAACTTGTGACCTCATCGATGTCAACGATGCACGCTAACCAACTGCGCCAACCGTCCAACCAATATTTGAATATTAATCCAAAGTTAAATGATTTATATATCTTAACATTTTATTTGAAATTGCCAAAATTTAACTGGATGAAGATTAGAAGATTAGCCGGTTTGGGTGGCGGTGGATCTTTCGCCGGAGAGCATAAAACTGGTGCCGGATTTTTTGAATTGAGCCCAATATCCGGCTTGTTTTTTAGCTCGGTGATTGTGAAGAGATAACCAAGTTCTGGAGCTAGCTATATTTTTTTTGGCCAGTTTAATTAAATGAAGTAAGCGTTCAAAGAAGTTTTTGTGATAAATACCCGGACTAACTACGGCTTGAAAGGAAGCTTGATCGAGCTCTTTCATGAGGCCCACTTGTTCGGAAGCCAGTTGTTTAATTTGAGTTTGAAGGGTTTCTATTTGAATTTTGGTTTGATGATTTTCTCTTGAAAATATAATCTTCTCTTCTCTTCTAATGGCTTCGAACCTTTGTCTTTCTTGACTTCTGATTTTTTGTTCTTGTTGGTTTAGGTATTCTTCAAATTTGAAATTGTCTTTAGTTTCAGAATTATCAATCGCTTGACCTTTAGTAAAAACATCAACAGCGGTTTTAGCGGTACCACCGATTACATCTTTGGCAAAAGATTTAATCGTGGATTTACCAATATCTTTAAAGGCCTCGATAAAATTTTTGTATTGAGGATTTTTAGACTTTTTTGCTTTAGATTGAAATGGATTCATAGTTACTTTAATTACCGTAAGGTTGAACCTTGTCTCGTTTTACTCGACTAAACAACACTTTCAGTGTTTTCCAGAGAAGGTTCAACCTTTTTATTATACTAATGCTTGGATTATACTATAAGCTTATGAGTCGGTCAATGGCTTGGCGTTTTTTTAAGATAGAGGCAATGTAGGCTCTTTCTTGAGGGGTATTTAGTTTTTGTTTTACAGTTTCATCGCCGGCTTGATCAATCATTTTATCTATTTCTTTGTCCTTAACCTCTAATTTTAGATCATTAACAATGGTTTGCATGATCAATTCCATTTTAAGAGTTTCCTCGGCGGATTTTTTATATTCTTGTTTAATTTGATTAACAGTTTTATTATTTGAAGTGGCATATTGGTCAATAGTAAGTTTTAGTTTTTGAATTTGATCTAATAATCTTGATAACAAGCGATCGCGTTCTTTATCTATCAGTAGATCCGGTAGTTCGAGTTTAATTTCAGCCATTAAAGCTTTAAGAACAAGATTAAATTTTTGAGTATCAGACAATTCTTGAGGTTTTTCTTGTTTTTTTGGTAAACCTTTTTTCGGGGTCCAAATTTTTGATTTAGCTAAAGCGCCCTTGGCTATTTTTTTATAATCACCTAGTTTAATTTCCGGCAGTTCACAAGAGGTGGCTTTAAATTCCCAAGCTTGATTTTCTTCTGCTTTAATTATTTGAATTTTAGGAGAAATAGCTGGTCTTAAGTGGTGAGTTTTAACTGCTTTTGAGTAGGAAATGGGGAGGAGTTGATTAATAACCTCTCCATATAGTTTGGATGTATCAATTGATTTTTTAACTAGCTTTTTTGGAGCTTTTCCTTTTCGAAAACCGGTTAATTTGGCTGTTTTAGACAGATTATCTATGGCTTTGGCGGTGGTTTTTTTTACTTGACTCCAAGGAATTGAAAATTCCAAAGAAAACGTTTTTTTGGGTAACCAAGTCAGTTTTGAATCTAGTTTTGATGTTTTTGGAGTGGTTTTTTTTGTTTTTGTTTTTGTCATATCGATGATTATATCATTTATTCTAATTCTAGGTAATTGGGGAAAATAGCCAGTTTTGGATTAGCTGATCAAAGGTTGATAATTTGTAAAAAAGAATTGAAAACATAAATAGAACAATGCCGAAAAGAATGTGGATAAACTTAGTGGTTTCCTTGGGTTTGATTAAAAGGGAAAAGCCATAGATGGATTCGATAAATAGACCAGAAGATATGATGATAGCCTTTTTGAATAGTTCCAAATAAAGTTGGTTGGAATTTTGAACGAGAATTAATTTGGGATAAATAAATAAAATATCTAAAATTGATAAGTAAGTTTTAACCAAAGAAGAAGTAATTAAACTTAAAGCCACGGTTTTTTTGAGGATAAATTTTATAGTCATTATTCGTACCTAATTGCTTCTAATGGAGTTAGTTTGGCGGCTCTTTTGGCGGGAAAGACTCCAAAGAAAACTCCAATAAGAGTGGAAACTCCTACTGCTAGCATAACAGATAATAGATTAATAGCGGCAGGGAAAACCGATCTAATCCCAAGAACGATTAAGGCAGAAATAGTTAAACCCATAATTCCTCCAAAAATTGAAAGAATAACAGATTCTGACAAAAACTGGAAAAGAATATCGTTTTCAGTGGCTCCGGTAGCTCTTCTGATACCGATTTCTTTGGTTCGTTCAGTGACGGTTGAGTACATAATATTCATAATACCAATGCCTCCGACTATTAAAGAAATGGAGCCGATGGCGACTAAAACTCCGTTTAACATAGCAAAGATTTGGTTAACGGTATTTAGGATTTCGGTTTGTTCGGTTACGGAGAATTCCTCTTCATCATATTTTTTCTTAAGAATATTTTTAGCTTTTTCTTTAACAATAGATATATTGTCTTCATCATCAACCCCAAGATAAATAGAGAAAAAAGTTTTATCGGGGTTTAAGTTGCCGAAAGTGGACCTGTAAGGAACAATGGCGGAGTTATCAATTTCTCTGTCTCCCTTTTTTTCAATGACTCCGATGACCCTAAAGCGTTGAGTATTTATTTTAATGGTTTTACCCAAGGCTTGCTCGGGAGAGTCAAAAAGTTTTTCAGTAGCTACAAAACCCAAGACTGCTACTTTTGACTTTTTTTGAAGGTCGGATTTAGTATAAAATCGGCCGGATATGGGAATTAGATTCATAACCGGAAAAATATCTTGATTGGCTCCCTCGACATAGCCAAGTTGTTTTTTGCCGTTGTATTCCAGAGTAATGCTTTTGAAAAAAATAGGAACAGTATAGTCGGCTTCCGGGATTTTTTTTAAGAGTTGATAATCTTTTTCATCAAATGAAACGCCACCGATGAGGCCCGGGCCAAAAGTATTACCAATTCCCTCTTCGTCGTTAAAAGCATTTCCTGGCATAACCATGATTAAATTTGAACCCAGACTTTCAAATTGTTTTTTAAGAAAGTTTTTTAAACCCAGGCCAAGGGCGTTTAACAAAACTACGGACATAACTCCAATGGTAATACCCAAAGAGGTTAGAAGAGTTCTGATTTTATTTCTTTTAAAGTTGGCATAAGTGGTTAATAATAGATATTTTAAATTGCGCGACTTCATAGATATTTTTTGTTAAGTTGGCCGTCTTTTATGTAAATTTGCTTTTGGGCTCTTTGGGCGATTTCTTTTTCGTGAGTAACCATAATAATAGTAGTATCAAGCTCTTGGTGAAGATTTTCCATAAGTTTGAGAATTTCAGGGCCGGTTTTTGAATCCAAGTTTCCGGTAGGCTCGTCAGCCAAAATGATTTTTGGATTCATAATTAAAGCTCTGGCAATAGCCACTCTTTGTTGTTGGCCTCCGGAAATTTTATTGGGATAAAAATCCTTTCTTTCTAAAATACCAAATTTTTTTAACAAGCTTAGAGCTTTTTTTTGAGGATTAAATTTGAGATTAAATTTTGCGTAAGTGGTGGGGAGTAAAACATTTTCTAAAACAGTAAATTTGCTAATTAGGTTGAATGATTGAAAAACAAAACCAATGGTTTGATTTCGGATTTTGGAGATTTGGTCGTCGTTTAGTTTAGAAATATCTCGGTTGTTTAAAATAATTTGGCCGGAAGTTGGAGTTTCAAGTAAACCAATAAGATACATAAGAGTGGATTTGCCACTACCAGATGAGCCTAAAATACTAATATATTCTTTTTTATGGATTTCAAGAGAAACTTGATCAATGGCCTTAACAATTTCTTCTCCCAGATAATATGTTTTTGAAACTTGATTTAATTTAATGATGGGAGAGGCCATGTTTTAATGTTTTTTACCAACAACTATGGTTTGGCCAGGCTCTAGACCAGAGATAACTTCAATATCTTCATCATTGCTTATACCAATGGTAATTGTTTGATTAATTAAAGTATTATCTTTAATTAATTGAACTGAAAGTTTATTGTCTTCTTCCAAAATAGATTGGTATGGGATGGTAGTCACATTTTGTTTTTGGGCGGTAGTGATGATAACTTCACCATTCATGCCCAAGCGATATCTGCTTAAATCAGGATTAAGGAGCTTAAATTTAACTAAATATACGGTACTACCCGAGGAGTCTGTAGAAGAATCAAAGTCAATTGAAGATATAAAAGTATCAATAGGTTCATTTGGGTAAGTATCTAAAATAATTTGAGCAGATTGAGTGGCTTTTAGTAGGCCGACATCAACTTCATCTATTAGAGCGACAAATTCCAGAAACTCTGGGTCGGCTACGGTAAAAACAGCGGTGGCGGGGGTAATATTAACGCCGGCTATTGGATTATCTATACGGGTAACAATACCTTTAATCGGAGTGATTAAAGTAGCATATTTAACGGTAATATCATAAAGTTCAACGTCTAAAACAGCTTTATTCAGATCCCATTGATTTTTTTGTAAAATCCTTTTGATGCTGTCGGTGACAATGATGTCTTTGTAGGTTTCTTGTTTATCTTCTTCAAAATCATTTCTTTCTTTTGAGTAATCAAATAAATATTTTTCAAAAGTTTTTTTCAAAGCTTTTTGGTCTAGAGAAGCCAGAGCTTGCCATTGATTGACATAATCCCCTTCTTTGACCCCAACCCAAGCCAGTTGACCACTGGTTTGGAATTTAAGATCCACCTGAGTTTGAGATTGAATAGAACCTGAAGCGGAAACAGTTTGCTTGATATCTGATTTAGTGACTTTTTGGAGATTATATAATTCTTCGGGTGATTTTGGTCTAAATTTTTGATAAAGAAAATAACCCGAGATCAAGGTAACTATGGTTAGAAAAATAACAAGGAGTTTTCTCTTTTTAAGAAATCCAAGTAATTTTTTGGTTTTATTTAAAAGAGAATTAAATAAGTTCCAATTAGTGTTTATTTTTTTAAATATTTTTATCATATTGAGATATTATCACATGGTGCCGGGAAGAGGATTTGAACCTCCACAAGATTGCTCTCACAGGTTCCTAAAACCTGCGTGCCTGCCTGCGCAGGCAGGTCTACCAGTTCCTTTTTTCAGCGAAAATATATTTGATATTTTTTTATTAAATTGTGCCAGGAAGAGGGATCGAACCTCCACAACCTTGCGGTCACAGGATCCTAAATCCTGCGCGTCTGCCAATTCCGCCACCCTGGCATTTAATTTAAAGACGCGATCACTTTTTCTTTATTTGATCTAATTTTTAAAAATTTTTCGAAGTCTCTTGCCCGTATTCTATCAGAAAATTCTTTGGTAAACACTAGTTTAAATGGTTGGTAGTGTTTAGTTGATCTTACTTTGCTTGAATTATGTTGACTAATTCTTCTTTTCAGGTTGTTGGTAAGTCCAACGTAATAGTAGTTTTTTCTGAGACTTTTTAATAGGTAAACAAAATATTTCATTTTTTAAAACCTGCGTGCCTGCCTGCGCAGGCAGGTCTACCAGTTCCACCACCCCGGCTTTATAGATATTTTAACAGCAGAATGGTGAGCTTGCCACTCTATGGTGTCGTTTAAGGGCTTTAAATTGACATTTCCATATTTATTTTTTAAGGCTAATTTGATTAAGTAATCGGCAAAGTGAGGATTTTTAGGTAAAAGAGATCCATGGAGATAGCAACCAAAAACATTATTAATAATAGCTCCTTCGGTTTTGTCTTGATTGTTATTGCCATATCCACTTTTAACTATTCCCATAGGTTTAGTATTACCAGCTAAAAAAGTAGAACCCGAGTGGTTTTCAAAACCGACTAGAGTATTTGGAGTTAAAAATTTGGTTTTAATAATAATATTACCGATTTTTCTTTTTTCAGTGGCTTTAGTGTAGGCGTTAAAAATATTAATCCCCTTTAATTTTGGACCCTTAAAGGGTTTAAAGTAAGCGCCAAAAAGTTGATAAGAGCCACAAATGGTTAACATGGGGATATTGGCTAGAGTGGCTTTTTTTAAAATATGTTTTCGTTTAAATAAATCTTTGGCAATATTTGATTGATGTTTATCTTGTCCCCCACCAGCAAAAAGAAGATCAAAACCACCTGCTTTAAGGGCTGTTTTTTGGTTCACTTTAATTAAGTTAATTTTAATATTTCTTTTTTGGGATCGATAGATTAAAGTATCAATATTACCTTTATCTCCGTAAATATTCATTTGATTTGGGTAAAGATAAGCTAAGTTGATTTTCATAAGATTTTAATCTTTCCAGGTGGAATGAACTATTTTTTGTTGGCTGAGAATTTTTCTTAGTTTAAGCATGGCGGTATAAGTGGGAAGAATGTAGGCAGAATCTCCAGATTGACGGACTAATATTTTTAAAGCTTTTTTAACAGAATTTGCAGGGATTATCTTTGAAGGTGGGATTCCGGCGTATTTTAGTCTTAAAATTAAGTCGTGAACACGGGTGCCGGAAACAATTATGGGAGCTTTTTGGTACTTTAAATAATTAAAGTGAACATCCCAAATCCAAGATATATCAGTGCCATCGGCGATTTTATCGTTTAGAATTAAAAGTAGAGGGGTGTTTTTTAGATTTTTAAGTTTGCTTAATGTTTCCAAAATAATATTATATCCGGTTGGATTTTTAACCAGAAGAATTTTAGTTTTTAGGTTTTTAAGTTTAAAGGTTTCTCCCCTACCAAAAGCCGGACTAAAAGACTTGATGGCTTTAGTGATGATTTTTTGGCTGATTTTAAGGGTTTTAGCTAGGCTGGTAGCGGCTAAGAGATTATAAAAGTTGTGGATTCCGATAAGGTTTGAATTAATTTTTTGACAA
>JAYEMX010000018.1:0-4601 GCA_034718535.1 Patescibacteria group bacterium
TTGCGGTTAAGAGACGAGGTTTTAAATGAAGAAGTGGATGGGTATGTAAAGGAGCAGTTTGTGAAGGTGTCTGATGAAGTTTTATTGGATTTTAGTTATAGATCTTTTTATGGTTTTTATCGTGGAGATAATGTTTTTTCTGACAAGGGAGGCTTGGTTAGCTTGGTGGCGGTAGTGGAAAAACAGTATGAGGTATTAAGGGAATTGGCTATTGAAGGTAAGATGGCAATTTTATGGGCTAATATGTATGATGAGCAGTTGCTTAATAAAATTAATCAGAGGTTTAGATTAGATCAGTATCGAAATGTGGTTTATGAGTCAAATGTGGGAGATATTATAGCTGATAGAGGCAGGCAGATGGAGGCTTTGGGAATCAGGGAAAATTTAAGATTACTAGGAAATAATAATTTGTTTGTGGATACGACAGAAGCACATGATAAGCTTTTATATATTCATGATAAGTTGCCTGGATATCAGGCTACAACTTTGGATAATGGATTGCCCGGATTAACTTATTCTACTGAGACTTGGAATAGGTATTGGGATTTTATTGGAAGATTGAAGTCGGGCGAGGGTGAGGTGGAAGATGTGGATGAGAGTATGGGGTTGGATTATGTGGTTCAGGTGGACAAAGTTAAAGATCATCCTTTAAATCAAGGGTTTATGGAGCGGTATGAGGGGTGGGAGTTTGGCTATGATCCAACTCAACATAGGTTATCTAAGAAAATGTTTGTTCACAAGATGAGTGAAAGTGGTCAACTTAATAGGATTATAGATAATAAACCTTTATTAAATCCAGAATCAGAAAGTAAGATTAACTTGATGATTAAGTTAAAAGAGCGAGCTTTGTATCCTGGGGCCGGGTATGATGTTGATGTGGTTAATAGATCTCCTGAGGTAAGGGAATGGATTTTTAATGACACTGGGGATGGAACTAGTAATGAATTATATTTAGAGGGTATTCTCCAAACAATGGAATTTACTAATGTGTTAAATTTTTTCAGACCTAAGAGGCAATTTAAAAATCTTCGAATAGAGAGTAATACAATTGGTCAAAAGATTATTGTTTTTGAGCATGATGGGGTAACAAAATGGATATTAACTGATGCTAACAATTTTTTAAATTATCAATATGAAGAGCAAATACCATTACAAATTCAGGAGGGATTTGGAGTTCTTTATGAAAGAGGATGGTCGGCATTATTTTCTTTTAATTATTGGTCAGGGCAAGCTTTTTCTGAAAACTGGGAAAAGGAGTGGATGAAAATCAGAGAAAATATTATTAAAAAGATGACATCTAAAGCTGTTATTTATACTGGTAGAGATAGTATGAGTTATCTCCCTTATTCAAAATTAAGTATTTACGGATCTTTATCAATTGAGTATCGATGGTGGTTAGTAAGAAATTTTTTCAAGTTGAGAAAAGATAACTATTTATTGAAGGGAATGTTTTATCCAAGTGTTGAAGATAAGGTAGTGAAGAGAAGTTATACCAGCCAATTATCTGGTTTAGAGTTTCTTTTAGACAAGGGGGTTGAAGGAAGATATGAGATTGATTTTCATAAAGGAAAAGAGGTTGAAGTTAAGCAGGTGGAGGTAGAAAGAGAAATGAATTTAAAAGTTGATGAAAATGTTGAGTTGTATTTGGAGATTCCACCGGATGAGATTGAGGTGAAGTTGGAGGGGGGAATTTCCGCCAAAGGCGGACAGGGAAGATTGGTGATTCAAGTGCCAGAGGAAGATGGAATTTGGACTGAGGAGGATTTTGGTGAGTTGGTGGAGGCGGAGTTGGTAAGGCAAAATATTGAAGCAAGTAAGGGGCAGATTTATATAGAATGGTTGGATTATGAAAGACGGGAGAAAGAAACAATAATCGGGTTTGAGTTTGGGGAGTAGGTTGACCTACAAGGAGAGTCCTTGTAGGTTGTTTGACAAAAGGTTAATGTATTTATATAATATGTACAATGTTAAGTTTGGATAACTACAAAGGCTTTGAATGGGATAAAGGAAATATTGATAAAAGTTATCAAAAACACGGAGTTACTCCAAACGAGACAGAAGAGGCTTTTTTAGATGAAAAGGCAATAGTTTTAAAGGATATAAAGCATTCTTTAAAAGAAAGAAGATATTTACTAATAGGAGAAAATGCCAGCAATAAAATTTTACTGGTAGCATTTACTTTAAGAAATAAAAAAATTAGAATAATTTCGGCTAGAAAAGCTAATCGAAAGGAGAAAAATAGATATGCCAAAGCAGTTTAAAAAAATACCAAAATTTAAATCTGAAAAACAAGAGCGGGAGTTTTGGCAAACTCATGACTCAACTGAGTATGTGGATTGGAGTAAAGCAGAAAGGGTTGGTTTTCCAAACTTAAAACTTACCAGTAAACCAATTACTATTAGACTGCCTCAAGTATTAATCGATAGATTGAAGATAAAAGCTCATAAAAGAGATGTTCCATATCAGTCATTAATGAAAGACATTTTGTTTAGAAGTTTGGCCGGAGTTTAAGTATGTGTTAGGTTGCAGGGGTGGTAGGGGATTTTGCGGGTGAAAGTTGACGGTAGGTGTAGGCCATGACAAGTAAGGACATGGGGATAGTGAAGATAAGTCCGATTAGAGAAAAAAGAGCTCCAAGAAAGTTGATTAAACCAAGAATTAACATGAGAAAGAAAAGCTGAAGCTTGTAATTTTGGGTGATTAATCCGGATTGTTTAATAGCTTGTTTAGGTTTAAGATTTTGGTCAATGATTAGATATCCGAAAAATTGATATTTTATAGCCCAGATAATACCGGGGACAATAAGTAAAATAATTCCGCCAATGGTGATTAAAGAATAGAAAAAAGAGCTTAGAAAAAAAGGAACAAATAAAGGGAGAGTGTAAAGATAAAGGTTTTTAAGATTTTTTTCTTGGTTATCAATAAGACTGAGAATAGTTTTGGTCAAACCCAGAGTAATGGCAATTCCAATAAGCCAATTTATAATAGAAATAGGGTAAAAAATCCAAGGATTGTCAAATAGATTTCGTAAATATCCGGGAATAAATCGAACCAGCCAAGCAATGAGGGTGATTAGAGTAAGAAATTTCCAGTTTAGCTTATAGGTTTTAAAAGCTTTTTTAAATAGTTCTTTAATTTGAAGTTTAGGCATTAATTAAGGGTAACCTATGATCGGATTTATTGTCAAGCTTGACTTTTGAGTTTGTTTCGATTATTATCGAAATAAGGGGGTAATATTATGAAGAAAATCGAAATAGTTTGGTGTAAATTGTTGTTTAAATCTCTTGAAGGGCGAGAAGTAAGGTTTCAAATACAGGAATTAGCTAAAGATTTAAAAATTTCTTTAAGTACAGTTCACCATGGATTAAAAGAATTGAGGCAAATGGGGGCGGTTGAAGTAGGTGGAAATGGGGGACAGATTATTGATGCTGAAAAAATTTTAATGCATTGGGCTAATAAAAGAAAACTATATAAAGATATAGTTTTTGATGAATTTGTTAGAGGCCAAGTAATGGAAGTTGAAAGCTTGTTACCACCTGAAAGTGTTTTGGGTGCTTATAGTGCGGTTAAAAGTTGGTTTAAAGAAGCTCCGGCTGATTATAATAAAGTTTATGTTTATCATCCAAATCCTGCAAAAGTTATAGAGAGGTTTAAGGGGGAGGCGGGCAAAGATGTGGAGTTAGTGGTGTTAAAACTAGATAAACGATTGCCGTTAAAAGGAGAAACAACCAGCTTAGGACATACGTTTGTTGATTTATGGAATATAAAGGATTGGATGGCTAAAGATTTTATTAAAAGAATTAAGGTGGAGATTGATGAAATATTATCGTGATAGTGTAACTAGCTTGAGTTGGGAGTTTTTAAAAGAATTAAATAAAGAATTTAAGTTTGTGTTGATTGGCGGTTGGGCTGTTTGGTTATATACCGAGCAGTTAAAATCCAAAGATATTGATATAGTGGTTGGTTTAAGTGAGCTTGGTAAACTTAGAGAGAAGTATGATTTTAGTAAAAATGAAAGATTAAAAAAATATGAGTTTAGAAAGGGTGAAGTGCAAGTAGATGTTTACTCGGTATATTTTTCAAAAATTGGTATGGAAGCAAGCGAGATAATTAAGCATAGTCAAATGTTAAAAGGTTTTAAAGTACCTAAAATTGAAGTTTTAATGGCTTTAAAATTGACTGCTTGGGTAAATCGAAGGGGAAGCTCAAAAGGTAGAAAAGATTTTTTAGATTTGATTAGTTTAATGCGAATGACAGATGATACTGTTAATCAATATATGAGTAATGGTGATTTGAAAATATTAATTAAAGAAATTAAACTAACGACAAAGGTTTTAGAATTAGGATTGAATAATCATAAATTTGCAAAATCAAAAAAGAAATGGTTAAAGTATTTAGGAGAATAAATATGTTGATTGGGATTGATGCATCGCGAGCTTTTTTAAAAGATAAAACCGGAACCGAGAATTATTCGTATGAGTTGATTAAGACAATCTTGGATTTACCGGAGGCGAAAAAGCATGAATTCAGGTTGTATGTGAGGGGTTCACATGAAGGTTACGAACCTTCATGTAGGAATGTTGAGGTGGTTGAGATAGGGT
>JAYEMX010000019.1:0-4447 GCA_034718535.1 Patescibacteria group bacterium
TAATCTTGGAAAAGTTAAAAGAGTGGTGCTTGAGTTATTTGACAATAAGACCGTGCAATTGAGACCCAGACAATCTTCATTAAGTGAAGTTTATGGTTCTGTTAAGCCCATTAAAAAGAGTTTTAAGGAAATTAGAAAGATAGTGAGAGAGGAAAGAGCAGATAGATTAATATGAAGGTTGAGTTTGTAGATACTAATATTTTTATTCGATTTATTACAAAGGATGATGAAAAAAAAGCGAAAAAAGTTTTTGAACTATTTAAGTTAGTTGAACAGGGGAAGGCTAAACTAATTGTTAACGAAGCTACTTTAGCCGAAGTGGTTTATACATTAAGTTCTAAAAAGTTATATGCTCTTTCGAGGGAAAAAGTTAAGCAGGTTTTAATTCCAATTATAGAGATGAAGGGTTTAAAGATAAAGAATAAGGATGTTTTTTTATTGGCTTTGGATTATATGATTGATAAAAAAGTGGATTTTGAAGATGCTTTAATAGCGGCTTATATGGTTAAGTCTAAAACAAAAAGAGTTTATTCTTATGATCGTGATTTTGATAAGTTTAAACAAATTAAACGAGTTGAACCGTGATATAAGCTGTTAGTGGCGGGATTGGTATAGAGTCGGTTGGAAATTTTTGGTAAAGTGGGGATATGCGTTATTCAAAATTATTTCCCAAAGCCAGACGAGAAGTTAAGGCCGAAAGTATAAATCATAGGCTTTTGGTTCAAGCGGGTTTTATGGATCAGTTAATGGCCGGATCATGGACTTTATTGCCTTTAGGTTGGAGAGTGGTTAATAAAATTAATAATATTATCAGGGAAGAAATTAATAAAGTGGATGGTCAAGAAATATTAATGCCATTATTACATCCAAAGTCTATTTGGAATGAAACCGGTCGTTGGGATAAGGCGGATGAAATTATGTATAAGCTAAAAGACCAGAGAGGTAGGGAATATGTTTTGAGTTTTACTCACGAGGAAATTGTGATGGATATACTGAGAAAACAGATTAACAGCTATAAAGATTTGCCGGTAGCGGTTTATCATTTTTCAACCAAGTTTAGAAATGAATTAAGAGCCAGGTCCGGAATTTTAAGGGGTAGGGAATTTATGATGAAGGATTTGTATTCAGCTCATGTTAGTGAAGAAGATTTAATGGATTATTATTTTAAAGTGCTGGAGGCTTACAAAAAAATCTTTGATAAGTTGGGTTTTAATTATAGAGTGACTGAGGCTGACGGCGGAGTTTTTACCGATAAAAATACCCATGAGGTTCAAGTTTTAAGTCAAGCCGGGGAAGATACAATTTATTATTGTGATCAATGCGATTGGGGAGCTAATGGTGAAATTTATAAATTTAAACAAGGAAATAAGTGTCCTAAATGTAGGCAGGGAAAAGTTATAGAAGCTAAATCAATTGAGGTGGCTAATATTTTTCCGCTGGGAACAATGTATGCGGAAAAAATGAAAGTATTTTATACGGATAAGAATGGGAAGAAAAAACCGGTTTGGTTTGGGAGTTATGGAATCGGGCCTACGAGAGTAATGGGAACTTATGCGGAAGTATTTAATGATGACAAAGGCTTAATTTGGCCGGAAGCAGTGGCGCCGTATAAAGTTTATTTAATTGGTTTAAAAGGTGGAGAAAAAAAAGCCAAAGATTTGTATAAAAAATTATCAGATTTAGGAATAGAAGTGCTTTGGGATGATCGGGATGAATCAGCCGGAATTAAATTTAAGGATGCTGATTTGATTGGTTGTCCAATTAGATTGGTAATTTCAAAAAAGACGGCAGAAAAAGTCGAGTGGAAAAACAGAACCAGCGAAAAACAAGAATTATTAACCTCAGAACAAGTAGTGGCTAAGTTAAAATGAGTAAAACCATAGTGACTCACATGTTTCCGGATTTGGATGCAATTGCTTCATGTTGGTTATTAAAAAAATTTGACAGTGAATTTAATCAAGCTGAAGTTAAGTTTGTACCGGCTGGAATGACTTTTGAAAATAAAACGGTTGATAGCGATCCAAATATAGTTCATGTGGATACCGGCTTGGGTAGATTTGATCATCATCAATTAGATTCACGAGTTTGTGCGGCAGGACTAGTCTTTAATTATTTAAAGTGTAATAAAAAGGTCGCTTTAAAATATCAAAGTGCTCTTGAGAGGTTGGTGGAAATTATTACTCAAATAGATCATTTTGAAGATTTTTTCTGGCAAGATAGTAATAATGATCGTTATGATTTTTGTTTACACCATATTTTTGATCATTTAAAATTATCCGGCCAATTAAAAGATGAAGAGATGGTAGTGGAGGGGGAAAAACTACTTGATGCTATTTTATTTGGTTTGAAACAAAAAATTGTTACGGAAAAAGAACTGGAAAAAGGAATAAAATTTGAATCAAAATGGGGTCAATCTCTTGGGATAGAGACTAAAGTAAGCAGAGTCAGTAAATTGGCTCAAAAAAAAGGATTTGGTTTGGTGGTTAGAAAAGAACCTAAAACAAATTTAGTTTCAGTTAAATCTCAACCCAAAAAAGACCTTGACCTGACGGAATTATATTTGGTTTTAAAAGAAAAAGACAAAAATGCCGACTGGTTTTTTCATCAAAGTAAGCATATAATTCTAAATGGTTCTAGGCATAATCCTAAGGTTAGACCAAGTATTTTAAGCTTAGAAGAGTTAATAGAAATAGTTAAAAATATAAGAGGAGGTGTTAGGCAGTAATGCCAATAGTAGTAAAAGCACAACCAGGAGATTCTTCCGACAAAGTAATTAGAAAGTTTAAAAAAAAGATTTTACAAAGTCAGCTTTTAACTGAGTTAAAAGAAAGAGAATATCACAAAAAACCATCGGTTAAAAAGAAAGAAAAGATGGCTGAATTCAAAAGACTTAGTAAAAGAAGAAAGAGGCTAAAATGGATAAGAGCCAGAAGTTCTTAGTTGATTTGAGAATAGCTATGAAGGGAAAAAACGCCGGCAAGGTGCTGGTGTTAAGGTCATTGGTAGCCGGTTTGAAAAATGGCCAGATAGAAAAAAAGGCGAAGTTAACGGATGATGAAGAAAATAAGATAATTAAAAAAGAAGCCAAAAAAAGAAAAGATGCGATTTTGATGTATAAGAAAGCTAATCGAGCGGAATTGGTAAAAAAGGAAGAAGCGGAGTTGGAAATAATAAAGGCTTATTTACCCAAAGAAATGAGTTTAAAAGAAGTGGAGAAAATTGTTAAAGAGATGAAGGAGAATGGAAAGCTTGGAGCTGATTTTGGAAGTTCAATGAAGTCGGTAATGGCTAAATTAGGGGGTAAAGTAGGTGGAAAAGTGGTGGCGGAAGCAGTTAAGAAATTCTTATGAAAGTGGTGGCGGAGTTGTTTTTTGTGAGTGAAAAAGAGATCAGAGGTTTGAATAAAAAGTATAGGAAAAAAGATTGTCCAACTGATGTTTTATCATTCCCCCTCGAGGATATGGGGGTGGGGCCGGATGGAATAGTCAGGCTTGGAGATATTGTGATTTGTAAGGCTCAAGCAAAAAAAAATAAACATAAGGTGCGTTTTTTAATTAAACACGCTATGCTACATTTGTTAGGCATTCATCATAATTAAACTATGGCTTATTATTTAAAATACCGACCACAAACAATTTTCGAACTGGATTTAGAGAGAGCCAGAAATTCGTTGGGGGAAATATTAAGAGCAAAAGATATTCCTCATGCTTTTTTATTTGTAGGTCCTAAAGGAACCGGAAAAACTTCAAGCGCCAGAATCGTAGCCAAAGCAGTTAATTGTTTAAAGCCAAAAAACGGAGAGCCGTGCAATAAGTGTAGTAATTGTAAATTGATTATTGAAGGAAAGTCTTTGGATATTATTGAAATTGATGCGGCTTCAAACAGGGGAATTGACGATATCAGAGATCTTAGGGAAAAGATTAAATTGGTACCAAGCGTTTTAAAAGTAAAAGTATATATTATTGATGAAGTTCACATGTTAACTACCGAGGCTTTTAATGCTTTATTAAAAACTTTAGAAGAGCCACCAAAGCATGCCAAGTTTATTTTATGTACAACCGAGCCTCATAAAATTCCGGGAACGATTGTTTCAAGATGCGTTAAGGTGGAATTTAATAAGGCCAAGGTTGAAGAAATTGTTAGATCTTTAAAAAGAGTGGTTAAAGGGGAAAAGTTAAAGATTTCAGACAAAGATTTGAGTTTAATCGCCAAGAGAGCGGGGGGAAGTTTTAGGGACGGAGTTAAAATTTTAGAGCAATTGTCTTTTTCAGGTTTAAAAATTAGCTCAAAAAAAGTAAATGAATTGCTGTCAGGAGGTTCGGGAGAGAATTTGATTGATGATTTTTTAATAATGGTTTATAAAAAAGAAACAAAAAAGGCTTTAAACTGGTTGGCTAAAGTAATTGATGGGGGAATGAATGCAAAACAATTATGGAGCTTGGGCTGG
>JAYEMX010000020.1:0-4446 GCA_034718535.1 Patescibacteria group bacterium
GATTATTATACAAAAAAAGATTTAAAATCTGATAGTTATTTACTTTTTGAAGTAGCTAACAAGCTGGTAAGAAATTCATATATTTCTTTATTTAGTGCTTTAAAAATACATGGGGTTATTTTTCAATATTATGGTGGAATTTACTCTGTTGCGAATAAACCAGTAGAAAAAACAGTTAGTGGGATTAAATTTATATATAAAAAAATTAAACAAGATGTTTTATTTAATGATATGGGAATTATTCAAAAGAATTTAGCGAGGGTGGCTGGAATTGAAAGATCTATTTGTGATGCTTTGTATTTTTTTCCTAAATTGGGATTAGAAAATATTAACAATGTTTCTAAGAGTAGAATTATGAAAATTGCGAATATTTATAATAATAAATTATTATTGAAAAGGATTAAAAAATTGATGGACAAATAAGATGTTAAATATTGATAAACATAAACAAGTTTTGAGCAAGATTTTGATTGATTTGGCAAGACAAAAAAGCCTTGTTTCTAAATTGGGATTTAAAGGTGGAACAGCTTTATTTCTTTTTTATGGCTTGGACAGATTTTCAACTGACTTAGATTTTGATTTAATTGACAGTGTTGATATTTTAAATATTGGACTGATTGATGAAGTTATAAAAAAAAGTTTAAATATTTTAGATGAGAAAGAAAAAAGGCATACATTATTTTGGATAGGTAGTTATGAAAAGGGGTTGCAGAAAGTCAAAATTGAGGTCAATTTGCGAGAATTTCCCAATGAGTATGAAATTAAAGATTTTAGAGGATATTCAGTGCTGGTAATGAAACCTGAATATATGTTTGCGCATAAATTGTGCGCGGTCTTAGATAGGAAAAACTTACAAAACAGAGACTTGTATGATGTTTGGTTTATGTTTGAGAATAGTTTTCCAATTAATGAAGATATTATTAAATTAAGAACGGGTAAGAAATTAAAAAAATACTTTAAAGATTTGTTAAAATCAATTAATAGCTTATCTGAAAATTATGATATTTTGGCTGGATTGGGAGAAGTTTTGAGCAAAAGTAAAAAAGATTGGGTAAAAAATAAATTATTGATTGAATTAAAAGCTCAATTAGCTAGTAGATTGTAGATTAGAAAGAACCTTCAGGGTCAGTCCTTGAAGGTTGGGTGCGTGGCATTGATTTTGTATTGTTGATAATAGTAAAATATGTAATTATGACTAAACAAAAACAAAAAGTTTTGGATTATTGGAGAGAATCGGCAAGAGAGAATCTTATAGTAGCTTTAGATAATTATGAAATGAAACATTATGATTGGTGTTTATTTTTTTGGCATTTAGTTTTGGAGAAAACATTAAAGGGGAATATTGTTAGTAAGAGTAGGACTCCAGTAGCAACTCATGATTTAGTAAAGTTAACCAGATTTTTAGAGATTAAGTTGACGGAGTTAGAAGAGAAGGATTTAAAAGAGATTAATACCTTTAATTTAAGCGCAAGATATGATGACTATAAAAAAAGTTTTTATAAAAAAGCAACGAAAAAGTATGCTGACAAATGGATTAAAATTTGTCAACACTTTTATGAAAAATGGTTAAAAAACAACTAACACTTAAAACGATAAAAGAGTTGAAATATTATGCAGCTCGATTAAAAAAGGCTGGGATTATACCCAATTCTCTAATTGTTTTTGGTTCGCATGCCAAGGGGACTAATAAACCATTCAGCGATATTGATGTTTGTGTTGTTTCAAAAAAATTTGGGAAAAATCGCCACACAGAGATGGTTCGTTTATTACACTTAACTGATGATAAAACCATGGATATTGAACCTCACCCTTATCACCCCAGTGATTTAAAAAATAAATGGGATCCCTTAGCTGCTGAGATATTACGATACGGAATTGTGTTTAATTAAAAGTTTTGCTTTGAGAGCGGAAATGGAATGATATAGGTTTTATTTAGCCTTCAGGGTCAGTCCTTGAAGGTATTGTGTTTTTGGGTGGAATTTGATATTATAGGGTTTATATGAGTGCTGTTGTGAGATTAGAGTCTTTAAAGACTTTTAAGGCGGAACCGCCTAGTTTAGAAGAACTTGCTAGGTTGATGCCAAAAAAAATAGATTTTAGCGGAATAGTGAAAGATCATGTTGGGGCAAGTTTTTTAGAATTTCAAATGAATCCAGGTGAATATTTAAAGAAAAGATGGTCTCTAAGAATTGATGGAAAATGGAATAAAAGAGCTTCTCGAAATTATCTTTTGGCACTATACCTCTTAAGTGTTGCCGGTGGATTATTAGCATGTCTTAATCTGCCCCAAAATTCAAATAACCCAGATGTTCCGATCAACACTGATCCGGATGGTGATGACAATCAAGTAATAGGCAATCTTTGTTTAGCCCTGGAAACGGCGGGAGCACATTTTGCCGCTGATTTTAGTCAGTATGCTGACTCTTATTTAGTTTTTAATACAGGAGATGTTCATAGTGGTGACCTTTCCAATTTACAAGAACAGGCAACTTGCTTTTTAAGTGGTGAAAATCATTCTACTCATGTTGATGTAACTTCATTTTTAGGGGGCTTAGGGGAAACACCAAATACTCTTTCTATTATTCAAACTTTTGCTGATGAACATGGGGAAATAGGGGTTAATCCACTTTGGGCGGTTTCTGTTCCGGATGGCGATCCTGATGATAATTTTGAAACATTTTCATTGTTTTCGGCTGATAAAAATGTTGCAGAAATAGATGAACATGGTGGTAAAGTAAGAATGAGATTACTTCCAGTAAGTGTTGGAGTCGATGGTGATATAAGTGTTTTAGAAGACAAAGAGCCAATTTTTTTGGAAAAAGCAGATGATTTTGAAAGCAACTATACTTTAACCGCTGGTGACTCAAATCCGGTTATGCTATCAGTAAAAGGACATGGTTCTTTATCTGGACTTGGTTTATTGTCTGAAAATATTGAAAGAGCCCAAGAGGGTTTAGATAAGCTTAAGGAGTCTTCGGTAATATTCGGTAAAAATCCGGAAATATCAGCAGTAGTTGGCATAGAACCGGGTCAAGCTGACGGAGTAAAGTTTTTAGAGAATTCTTGGGAAATTCAAGATGGATTAAATGACCAAGGATTTGCACCGGTAATAGTTGAAACAGATGATGGTAACATTTTGAATGTTACCAATGGTAGTTGTATTCCCGGATTACCCGGTCAGTTATGGAATCCAAATGCAGTTGAAGGAAAGGATGAATTTTTAAGTTTAAATGATTTAGGTTTTACTTTATATGGCGGTAGTGATGGGGTTAGGTATAAAGCAATAACGGATTTAGGAATAGATGTTGATAATTGTGTAAATTTGGTGGTAACAAATTCACAAGATTTACCCTATGGTATGAATTTTAAGGCAGGAACGTTAGTGACCGCTTTGATAAATCCGGAAAATGGAGAAGTTTTAAGTGTAATTCCAATTGTTTATGATATGAGTGATGATGTGGTTATAACCAGAGATGAATTGGGGGTAACTATAACTGCAACAGATGAAAATGGAATTCAAAATATTTATACTCTTGACCTGTCAATGGGTGTTGATATTAATATAACTCCTGAAGTGCCGGAGGAGATTGGGGAGTTTTGTCAGATAAGTGGTTGTGAGGCTGAATTAAATGAAGAAGGGAATTATGAATAGGTTTTTAAAGATACAGTAGGGGGGGTTGATCAAAAAGTTAGATTAAGTCAAAATGAAGAAGGTGAATATGGATTTGATATTAGCGATGATGGGTTTTCTAAAGATTGGAATGTTGGATTAGATCAAATTCAATATGATGAAGAAAAAGATGAAATAAGAGCAGTCGCAGCTGAAAATATTGAATATTATTTGGAAAGTGGAGTTTGGCAAAGAGATTATCAGATGTTGGTGGATAATGCTCCCAATCAAGTGTTTTGGGGAATTGCTCGTAGAGATGGTGCGGAATATAGCTTAGATGGAGTTTTTACCGGAGAGATAAAGACATTTAAGGTATTAATAGGTGATTTGGGAAAAGTGGAAGTTGAATGTATAGGAATGACGGCGAAAGATCCGAATGACTCAAGTATACTGAGACATTTTTATATACCCATAGAGGTTAAAGATGAGAGAATCGGAGTTTATGCAAGTTCAGATGGGAATTCTTACCCTTTAAATTATCCTTGGTTTAGAACATTGAGTAGACTTTTGGATAAAGAAGTATTTTTAGGTAAATTAAAACCCGGAGAGCAAATAGAGTTTAGCTTTATTGCCGGATCTTTGGGGCTTAATCATATTAAGCAATATATAGGCGCACTTGCAGATATAGATTTGTATTATTGGGCATACTATTTAGCAGTAAGCCAGGATCAGGGAAGAATCATTGATAATATGGTAAGTGGTGCAGTTGAAGAGTGGCCTGAAGATTTTATTTTATCAGGGTATCAATATTCGTTGTTTGATTAGTAGATTTTGAT
>JAYEMX010000021.1:0-4334 GCA_034718535.1 Patescibacteria group bacterium
TGTAGATTTTGCTAAAAAAGTGGGAGAGGCTGTAGGTTTGGGAGAATCAAAAGGGGTATTGATATGTAATTCCGGAGTGGGAATGGATATGGCGGTTAATAAAGTAAAAGGTATAAGGGGAGGTTTGGGATTTAAAGCAAAGCAAGTAAAAGAATCTGTAGAAAAAGATGGGATTAATGTTTTGATTATACCGGCAGGTTATGTAAACTTATTACAAACTAAAAGAATGTTAAAGATTTTTTTGAAATCTAAATTAAGACAAGAAAAAAAATATTTAAGAAGAATTAAAAAAATATAAAAGAAAAGAAAGGAGCTTATATGTTAAAAGTAGCTATAAATGGATTTGGAAGAATTGGGAGATTAGCGTTAAGAATAGGTCTTGAAAAATATGCAGATAAGATTAAGTTTGTGGCAATAAATACTTCTGGTCGAGTTGATACGGCTGGTTGGGCTCATCTTTTTGAGCATGATACGGTTTATGGGAAATATGATGGGGAGGTGAAGGTTGATGTAAATAATTTAGTGGTGGATGGAGTTAAGGTTCCGGTGATGGCGGTAGCTGAACCAAGAGATTTGCCTTGGGAAAAACTTGAAGTGGATTTAGTGTTAGAGTGTACCGGAAAGTTTAGAAAAAGAGATCAAGTAAAAGACCATTTGGAAGCCGGAGCTAAAAGAGTATTATTATCAGCTCCCTTAAAAGAGGCAGATGACGGAATATTTCTTATAGGAATTAATGAAAAAAAGCTTAAAGATAATAAAATATTTTCTAATGCATCTTGTACTACAAATTGTGTTGGGCCGGTGGCAAAAGTTATATTAGATAACTTTGGAATTAAGAAAGCAGGAATGACAACAATTCATGCAGTAACATCAAGCCAAAGGATGGTTGACAATTCTCATAAAGATTTAAGAAGAGCAAGGGCGGGCTGTTTTAATATGATTCCAACTACAACTGGGGCGGCAAAATCAACAGTAAGCGTTTTACCTGAATTAAAAGGAAAATTTGATGGGATAGCTGTTAGAGTTCCAATTTTAACAGGGTCATTAGTTGATTTTACTTTTATGATTGAGAAAAAAACTACGGTTAAAGAAGTTAATCAGGCTTTAGAAAAAGCCTCAAAAGGAGAACTAAAGGGAGTTTTAGGGATAACTGACAAGCCTTTAGTTTCAAGTGATATTATTGGTTGCGAATATTCTTCTTTAGTTAATTCAGATATGACTAGAGTAATAGATGGAGATATGGTAAAGATTTTGTCTTGGTATGACAATGAATGGGGTTATGTTGCAAGAATGATGGAGTTAGCCTTGTTATGAATATTAAAATAGTGCCGGGAATTTTGGAAAAGACTTTTGAGGAGTTGGAGAATAAGCTACTTAAAGCAAGTGATTTTTGCGAGACTGTATTTGTGGATGTGATTGATGGTAAATTTGTTGAAAATGAAACTATTGGCATGGATGAGTTAATGGACTCGTCAACAGAACTAGGGTTTTATATTCATTTAATGACGGAAGAGCCAACTAACTACCTGAATTCATGTAAGGAAGCTGGAGCGGAGTTAGTGGTTGGTCAGGTTGAACTGATGGAAAATCAAGCAGAGTTTGTTAATAAAGGTAAAAAACTGGGGATAAAGACGGGCTTAGCCTTAGACTTACTAACACCGATAGATTTTTTGGAAGAAAAAGTTTTAGTTGAAGTAGAAACGGTTTTGTTAATGGCGGTAGAGGCGGGGTTTTCCGAACAAAAGTTTGATGTAAAAGTACTAAAAAAAATTAAAGAGCTTAAAATAGGGGGCTTTAAAGGAAATATTTTTATTGATGGGGGAGTAAATAAAAAAACAATTAAAGAGTGTGTTTTAGCCGGAGCCGATAGGTTTAGTGTAACCAGTGGAATTTGGGGTGAGGAGAATCCGGCAAAAGCATATGAGAATTTGGTAAAACTGGCTCAAAAAAATAAAAGGTTACGAACTCGAACTTCTTAAAGTTCGTAACCTATGGAATAATGATAGTATATGAAGTTTGATGTGGTTACTTTTGGCAGTGCTTTTGTGGATGTATATTTGTCCAGTGATGATTTTAAGTCAATGTGTAAGGTTGAAGGGGGCAAGTGGACGATTAAAAATCAAGTGATAACTACAGGGGGTGGAGCGACTAATGTGGCGGTGGGTTTTGAAAGATTGGGATTGCAAACAGCGGCGGTGTGTTGCGTGGGAAAAGACGATTGGGGATTATTTGTTAGAAAAGAACTTAAAAAAGAAGGAGTGAGTTTGATTTATGTTCAGCAAGTAGATGAGCCGACCAGTTACTCAACAATTTTAGTAGATAAAGATGGGGGTCGGTCAGCTTTGATTTATAGAAAAGCCAGCAATCGGCTGGCTTGGCATAAAGTGAATTGGGACAAGTTAAGCCCAGAGTGGTTTTATATTTCTTCTTTGGGGGGAGACTTGACCATGTTGACTAAAATTATTAGAGTGGCTCAAGATAGGAAAATTAAAGTAGCTTTAAATCCCGGTTCAAAAGAAATTGAGGCTTATGACAAGTTGATCCAGTTTTTACCACATGTTGATGTATTGTTGGTCAATAGAGAAGAGGCGGCTAAATTAACCAAACATAAAGTTGGTAATCTGGATGCAATTTATAAAGATATTTCGAAGTTTGGAGCAAAGGTAATAGCTATAACTAATGGTCGAAGAGGGGCGGTGGTGTTTCAGGAAGGGGAGATGGTGAAGATGCCGGCAGAAAAAAGCAAAGCGGTTGAAGAGACCGGGGCGGGAGATGCTTTTGGGTGTGGTTTGGTGGCGGGATTAGTTAAAGGATTTGAGTTAAAAAAAGCTTTAAAAATGGGGCTAAAAAACGGGGCGGCGGTGGTAGAGCACTTTGGTCCTAAAAAAGGCTTATTGTTTGAGACAGAAATGGGTTCAATATTAAAAAAATGAAAGAGGGTAGAAAGGTTCCGAACTTTTGAACATCTGAGAGTTCGGAACCCAGAGAGCATGATAGAAAGGTTCCGAACTTTAGCATGATATTATATAGATATGGCTGATGAAAAAAAGAATTTATTAAGTAAAGATTTTGTAGATAGTGATGGGGAGGTGAAACAGAGAAAGAAAAGAAAGAGAAAGACGATTGGTGAAGAGGGATCAAGAAAGCAGACGGCGATTGGGTTAATAATAACTTTAGGCTTAAGTTTGATGTTTTATTTACCAACAGAATTTAAAAATTGGTGGCGGAAGTTTAACCAAGTTGAAATGATTACGATTGAAAAACCGATTGGAGACAGTGAAGATATTTCCAGTGTAGTTGGATTTGAGATAGTTATTAAGAAGAAAAAAGACGTTGAAGATGTGATAGATAGACTATTGAACGGACTAGATGGTGATTATGGTATTTGGGTCGAGAATCTTAAAACGAGTGAAGGGTTTTCGATTAATGGGAGCAAAGTTTTTCAGGTGGCCTCGTTAAATAAAATACCAATATTGATAGAGTATTATAGACAAGTGGACAGTGGTAAAATTGATCCGGAAGAAGTTTATATTTTAGAGGAAGAAGACAGATGGGAGTATGGAACGGGCATAATACAGAATCAGCCGGCAGGGACAGAATATAGTTATGAGGAAGTGGCGGAGCTAACGGCAAATCAAAGTGATAATATGGGGGTCAAGTTATTGGGTGGGTGGGTGAATAAGGAATTGGTTAAAGAGATGACGGTTGAGAAAATGGGGAACATTTTTAGAGATTTATATAATGAAAAATTAATTAGTAAAGAAAGCAGAGATAAGCTGTTTTTAAGTCTAACTAATACGGTAAACGAAGAACGGATTACAGCGGGAGTACCAAGTAAAGTAAGAGTAGTTCATAAGTTTGGGAGCGAAGAGGGGGTGGTGAATGATTGTGGGATTGTTTATGCAAGTGAACCTTATGTGATTTGCTTGATGTCTAGTCAAGTTAATTCAGGGGAAGCCGAGGAAGTTTTACCAAAAATTTCGAGAGTAGTTTGGGAGTGGGTGAGTAAATAGTTGTGTACAAAGTTTAATGGTTGGCAACTTGTGTATTATTTGATAAAATAAATTATATGTTAAATATTCAGACTTTATCTGTAAGAGAAACAAGGGATAGTTTGTCAAAGCTAATTGAGTTGACAGATTTAATCGGTCGGCGTTTTATGATAACTAAATTTGGCAAGCCAAGAGCGGCTATCGTACCGGTACCTCAGAGTTGGTTGAAAAAAACAAAATCAATATCAGATTATGTTGGTTTTATGAGTTCAGGGGGCGAGTCAGGAGTTAAGTTTGAGAATAGAATTAGAAGAAATAAAAATGAGAGAGATTATATTAAAA
>JAYEMX010000022.1:0-4275 GCA_034718535.1 Patescibacteria group bacterium
CTTGCAGACAGAAAGTAATTTATTAACAAAAGCTCTAAGTAGTGATTTAGATCAAGTAGGTATGGGAGTAATAGATAAAACCATAGATCAAACATTGAAAAAAGATCAGGCGAGGTTTGATAATTTGACTTTAGTTGTTGAGGAAGTTTTAGGGCAGACTGAAGATGGAGTAGGGGAAGAAAAAAGGCAAGGGGAACAAGTGTGGAGAGATGAAATTTTTGAGTGGATGGAGGCTAGTCGTGCACTAGGATTAGTGTCCAGTACTATTCCGGCTTTGGAGACAGTGATAGATGTTCAAAGATTGTGGGAGTTTAATCAGCGGTTTGATTTGATTAATTTAAGCCTTCAGGGAATAGATAGATATGAAACATTAGAACAACAACAATTGGCTCAACAGGAAAGAATTAGATTAGGAAGACTGGTTGAGGAGAAAAAAGATAGAGAACAAGCTAAAGCAACCTATGAACTAGCTCTTCAGCTTAACAATATAGTGGAAAATATCATTGCCGAACTTGCAATTTATGACTCTCCTTTTTACAAAGCGTTTATGGAAGATAATTCAGATGAACAACTTTTGCTTATAAACCAAGCTTTTAAAAACAGTAAAATAACAGAAGATTTTCTTTCTCCTCATAATACAACTAAAAAAGAACTAGCTCAGTCAATTCTTATAGATTTACAAAGAGAGTTGGGTGATGATAAAACAATATATCAAGCAAGGGCTTTAGAGATTAAAGAATTTTTACGCTTAGCAGATTCTCAGCAAGAAATAATACATGAGGTGGAGCCGGGGCAAGAGTTAGATCTTTCCGACCAAGACCCAATATCTCCAATTAATCCAATTTTTATAAGTCTACGGGAAGCTATTTTAAATCGAGCCGAACAACAAGAACTAGCAGAAGTTCGCTTAAAGCAGGTGAAAGATCAACTTCCAGAAACAAGAAAATTATTTGATAAACTTTCAGCCTTTACTCCGATTAAATCCGAGAGTGCATTAGCCGTTATTTCTCCGATTAATCCGGTTTTTGAGCAACTTCGTTTGGTGATTTCCTTAGCTAGGTTTGTCGAAGGACAACAGGAGAAAAGTGAAGTTGTTAAGGAAAGAAAAGATTTATTGTTGGCAGATTCTCAATATACTCAAATTTCAAAAACAACCTACAAAGATGAAGCTCCTCCAAACAAACCAATCATTGTAAAATATGACAATAGTTTGCCAATAGGCATCTCAAAAACAACAGAGAACCTCTACGGCGCCCCTAGAATAATCGTTAATATAGAAGGAATAGGTTCCGTTGCTCTTCTCAATATTCATGAACGCGGACTAATAGGACAAGTTTTTGTGGCAAAAATCTTACACGAAAACGAAGTTTTTCTTTTTGATCAACATCAAATAAAACCTTCTAAACTCCGCGAACAACTCAAAAAAATCTCTACAGATATCTTTACTGGAGAACCTGAAAAAGCAAAAACAGAAATTGGCAAAAAACCTAACTGGCTAGGCACCGAAAAAGCAGACGATTTTTATAATGATCTAATCGCCATTAAAATTATCAAAGACGATCCATATGCTGGACACGATTTTGAATATGAAATAGATCTCTTGAATAAAATAGAAGACGAAGAAACATTTTATGCAAAACAAAATATTATCATCCGTCAATATTTCACAGGTCCGGAGATTGGCAACGCTCCTCCTCTCTCACTAAAACAATTTCGCTCATTCTTCTCAACCATCCTAGATAAAATAATAATAATAGAAAGGCTTGCCCCCCATAGCCTTACTGCAGACATGCTCAAAGCAGGCATGATGGAATCAAGCTCAATCAAATATAAAATTCACCCCTCTCAAACAGAAAACCTACAATCCGCATTTATGGACCTCGACCCAACAGAAGAGCTTGGAAAAAACACCAATACACTTTGGGAAGACCAACCTGTCTTAGCAGACACCATTTCTCAAGCACTCGGACTCTTCTACTTCAAAGCATTTAAAAATCAACAAGGAACTACTATGAAGCTTGGAACAACAATCCAACACATCATTGAAGATCACAATAATAAATGGACCAATCTTCCCTATGATATCCAACTTCTTCTCATCGGACTTTACGATAGAAGCTTCGCACACACAGTAAAGCAAATATTCAACAATACCCAAATCACGCAAATAACAAACGCAGAATTAATACAACAACTTAAAAATCTTCGAAAATTTGTAAATATCCAATCCGACAAAATCTCTCAACTCAATCTCCAAAACTCCCAACCACAAGAAATAACCAAATGGTTAAACAATCAAACTAGTGATCAAGCCTCAAATATCACAACCAAAACCCCCGAAGAAATCCGACAAAATCTCTTCTCCTTATCAAGAAAGGAAATGCAAAATCTTCTTCCAAAATTCCAGAAAAGGTTAATTCTCGTTGATCTGATTCTTCAGCAATCTCCCAATCAAAAAGTTAAAAAAGCTCTCTTGAAAGAATCAGTAATTCTTAATTACACAATAGGATGGATCCAACTAATGTCAAGAACTCAACAAACAGACAACCTCACATCCATTTCTCACTTCAAAACCGCTCTAGAGAGATCAAAAACTCTTGAAAATAAAGAAATATCAACAGAAATGGCAAAAACCCTTCTTTCTTTCGCAAACTTCCACTATTATTTCCAAACCATCCATCAACAAAAACACGCTCAAATCCTACGCAATCTCAACAAACTTCTTAACACTCCTCAAGAATACTACAACAAAATTAAAGAAATTTCTCGCACATACCAAAAAACAATCCTCCCATTTGAACCCGAAGACTCAACCATAAAAAAACTGAATCAAGAGTTTGCAGTAGACGATGTACTCACAGAGCTCTCTAAAACAACCCAAAACCTAATTGAACAATACAACGAAAGTCTAAAACAAGACAATCATCCACTTTCAACTATCAAATCCTTTTATCTCAAACAACAATTGCAACAAATACTCGAAAATGAAGCTGTATTAAATACAAACCTCACTCAAATTATAGAAACAATTACAAAAATCATTGAAGATCATGAAAAAGCCTTACAAGAAATAAAGAATCAAGAAGAACTTCTTACAAGCCAAAATCAGAAAAGAAACAGTTACAGTGATGTTAAGCATGAAATAACAATGAAGATTGATGAATATACCTCCAAAGCAACACTATCCGGTTCAAGTAAAAAACTTAAATCAAAATACATTGAACATATCAGGACTCTTTTCGATGAACCAATTCCAACCGAAGATTATCAAGAAATCAAAACAGACCTCCAAACACTAATCAACAGACTCGGAAAAACTCAAGAAGCTCTGGAAAAGATTAGGACTCAAAACATCGAAAACAAACCTGAACTCGACCCTGAAAGTTTTAAGGCAAAAGAAAAAAAACAGCCAGAACAGCCAGAACAGCCAGAACAGCCTTCTCCTTTATCTGAACATCAAAATTTAATTACTCTAGCCCTAGCACTACCTTCTACTGGAATTATTAACCCAATTACATCTTTTGTTGATACGTATTTATCGCTTGACGAACAAGTTCGAGCTTGGCAAAAACTTGATTCAACCCTTGCTCAAAAAATAAGTAGTTTGCCACAAAGATTGAAGGTAGTGCCAATTAATACACGAAGTGATTTTATTAAATCGATTAAAGATAAGGTTAAAAATTTAGGTGAAAAATGGAAAGAGATTCAAGATGGAATTCCAATGGTGGAAACACCAATTACAGCATTTAAATCAGCTCTCTTAGCAACACAGACAGCAAATATAACTAGTATTAATTCTGTATTTAAAATAATAACTAGAACTATTCATGATATAAAACAACTTACACTTACAGAGCTTGAAGAGCTGGATAGGCAAGATGTTCAAGGTTTACTTGAAAATAATGGTTTAACTCAAGAACTTCGAGATAAAGCAGGTATAGATAAAAAAGAGTTTGAAAAGTATGTAAAGTCAATGAAGGAGATAGTAAATGCTATGAAAAGGGTTAAAATTCGGGATAAGGAGGATGTTGGTATAACTTTACCGGTTAAGAGAAACTTATCGATTGATATAAATTCTCCTGACTCAGAAGGAGAATGGATTAGAGATAAAATGGTGCGTGATTTAGATTATTACAGAGAATTGCTAAAGAATAGTGAGACTGAATATGGAGATAGAGTTTCTTTAAAGAAAGAAATTGTTAGAGATGTTGAAGAAAATGCACAAGATTGGAGTGGTAGAGTAGAAGCTAAATTTATTGGAGATAGATATAGTTC
>JAYEMX010000023.1:0-16334 GCA_034718535.1 Patescibacteria group bacterium
AGTTTCTTTAATTCCATGACCGCGTTGATTTAAATTTAAAATTTTATTGTTTAGGCTTTGAACTCCAATCTGAACTTTAGTACAACCGAATTTTCTAAAATCAATTAACTCTTGTTTAGTAATACAATCAGGACGAGTTTCCAAACTAAGACCAATACAACGAGTTTTAGCGGTTTGGTTTATAGTTTGGGATTTTTGTAAATTTTCCCAAGTTGATTTACCTGAAATTTGATGTTTAACAGAGTGCAGGGACCGTCCCCTAAAGTTGTTTAGGGCGTCGAAAGAGCGTTTGATAAACCAAATTTTATAATCTAAAGGATAAGCAGACCAAGTACCTCCGAGAATAATAAGTTCAACTTTATCAGTTGGGTGTCCGTTGGCATAATAAGCGCTTAACCTTGAGATAATTTGGTCATAAGGATTAAAATTATGATGATTGGCTCGTTGAGCTCCGGGTTCATTGGAAAGATAGCTTTTTGGCATTTTAATATCATTAGGGCAATAAATACATTTTCCGGGACAAGGATAGGGTTTGGTCAGAATTGTAATTGGAACAACACCGGAAAGAGTTCTAATTGGCTTCATAACCAGTTTTTGAATTAACTTTTTCTGATCTTTTTTAATAAATTCTCTAATACCAGCGATTATTTCTGATTTAGAAAAAACTTGAGATTTTGATTTGGGAAATTTTTTAATTAATTGGTGGTAAGTTTTTTGAGTAAGTTTTTGATTTTGGTTCAAAAGATTAATTAATTTTAAAAGTTTTTCTTTATGCTGGTTTGGGTTAAAATTATATTTATTCATATGGATAAAAAAACAATTAAGATTTTAAATCAATTAAATATTGATTTTTATAAAAAGACGCAGGAGTATTTTAACACTTCCAGACAATTTAATTGGTCGGGGTGGAAAAAATTACTTGTTTACCTGCAGGGTCCGTCCTTGCAGGTGCTTGATGTTGGATGTGGAAATGGGAGGTTTGGAGAATTTTTGGTTAATAATCATAAAAAGATTGATTATACGGGGATAGATAATAATCAATATTTACTTGATGTAGCTAGAGAAAAATTACCAAAAGCAAAATTAATTAAACAAGATATTCTAAAACCAATTAAATTAAAGTGTAAATTTGATTTGATAGTTTTATTTGGAGTGCTACATCATGTACCGGGGAAAGAAACCAGGCTTCAATTAATTAAAGATTTATCTAAACTATTAAATAGAGACGGTTTACTGGTATTTACTAACTGGCATTTTAATAAATTTAAACGGTTTAATTCTTATGTTGTACCATTTAGTAAAGTCGGGCTAAAAAAGGAAGCTATTGAAGATGGAGATTATATTTTAGATTGGAAAAAAGGTGTAAAAGCTTTTCGATATTGTCATTTGATGAGTAAGGATGAGTTGGAGTGGATCAAAAAAAAACTAAAGATGAAGTTGGTAGATGAATATATAGCTGATGCTAAAAGTGGACAAGGAAATAAGTATGTGGTGTTGAGAAATCACGCTCCTAGGGCTTGATTATTTTTCTAAACCTTCAATATCTTCAAGACTCATATTTGTAATTGGTAGTTGAAAGCAATTTTGAAGATGGATTTTGTAAATCCTAATATTGCTATAGTGGTCAAAAGCAAATTCTGATTCTTTTGGTAGTTTATCTAGATCAAACCACTTGGTCTCTGAGATTTCGTGATCTGAATCCCCGACTTTTTTGATTGGTTCGCAGATATAAACAAAGGAAATGTTTTGGCAGTCTTCTTTAGGGCGATTTGGGTTATCAATAATTCTAAATAGATCAATTACTTTGGACTGATAACCAGTTTCTTCACGAATTTCGCGAATAGCAGCCTGTTGAATAGTTTCATCTCGATCAACAAACCCGCCAGGTAAGGCCCATTTGTTTGGTTCTGAGTATTTTGACCCCCGTTTAACTAGTAATATTTTATTCTTGTTGATTAATAGATTGTCGACAACTACATGTCTGAGGGCAGCTTTATTCTGGTTTTCAAAATAACAAGTAATCATAGATTTGTAAGTTAATTAATTATATCAAAGCCTAAGCATAGTTAAATTAAAAGACCTGTTAACAGGTCTTGACAAATGACTTGCTTTAAATTATTATCTAAACATATGAATACAATATCTATTTCCGAATTAAAAATAAATCCGTCTATTGCTATAAAAAAGGCAACTGATTTTCCAATGGTAATAAAAAATAGAAATAAATCTAAGGCTTATTTGGTTGGGATAAACCTTTATGAAAAAATTATTAGCTTTATTGAAGATTATATTGATAAACAAACGGTAGAAAAAACTGATTTTTCAAAAGGCAAAGATTTTGAAAAAGTTGCTAAAAGTTTGGGAATATGAAAATAACTATTTCTCCTAAAGCTGAAAGGCAATTGAGAAAAATTAATAAAATTGATCAAATTGTTATTATAGAGAAAATAAGAAAAGTTTTTAGAAAAAATAATTTTTTACAAGAAAAAAGATTATCCGGATATAAGAAAGTTTTTAGACTTAGAATTAGTAAATACAGAATTATTTACAAAAAAACTAAAAAAGAAATATATATTATTTTAATTGGTCACAGAAAAGATATTTATAAAGTATTAAAAAGGCTTTTGTAATATTTCTTTTACGTCTTAAATTAAAGGTTGATGGTTTTAGTTTGCTGAAGAGTTTTGTTGATAATTTTATTAATATTAATGTTTTTTTCTAAAGTTTGGATTTTTTCTAAATTGGCTATGGTTGAAGGGTGATCGGCAATAAGAGAGCAACAGTCTTTGTAGGGTAAATTGGTAGTTTTTTCAAGATTGATTTTTTTAACCAAATTAATAATTTCAATTTTATCCATGCCAATCAAAGGCCTAAAAACGGGAATTTCAACAGCTTGAGTGGTAGCGACTATATTTTCCATGGTTTGAGAAGCAACTTGGCCTAATGAATCTCCTAAAACTAAGGCTTGATACCGATGTTTTTTGGCTAACAACTCCCCTGTTTTAAGCATTAAACGACGAAAAGCAACCACTTCATACTTGGTTAAATTATTTTTTTGTTTTAAAGTTTGAAAACGAAATGGCCTGCAACTGGATAAAAACAAATTTCTTGATAAAGTGTGTGTTTGTAATTTATTAATAATTTTCTTTATTTTAGAATTTAAAACTTTTTTTTCATCTTCAAATACATGAAAGTGTAAAAAATCAACTTGAGCTCCCCTTTTGGCCATTAAGTATGAGGAAATAATAGAATCAAAACCACCTGAGAGCAAAGATAAAACTTTACCTGAAGTGGTAACCGGTAAACCACCCGGACCGGGAAGCTTGTTGGTATAAAGATAGGTTTGATTTTTATTGGCTGAAATATATAGATTGGTTTCAGGATTATTTAAATCTACTTTAGCTTTTGAAGCTTTGGCAACATCGCTACCGACTTTAATAGCAATATCCAGACTGGTAAAAGGCAGGTTTTTGTCTGAGCGCGAGGCTCTGATGGCAAAGGATTTTGGTTTATTAACAATTTTAATGGCTGTTTTAGAAATATCTTTTAAATTGGATTTTGTTTGGTGAATTTGAGCAAACCAAGCAATTCCAAAAATATTTTCTAATTTTTTAAGACTTTGATTAATTAAATTAGATGGAGTTGTAATTAAAAACTGTTTTCTTTGTTTTTCAACAATAACTTTATTATTTAGAGAAAGTTTAATGTTTTTAATTAAACGGTTTTCAAAATAACTAAGATTTTTACCTTTTAGGGCAATCTCGGCATATCGAACTAGAATTTTTGGCATAGATTTATAATGAGCTTAGAAAATACCAAGCCGGAAGTAAGCGTATTATACTACTACCTATTTTAATTTCGTCAGGCTCTCCATTATGGATAATAAATCCAAGCTTGGATTTATTTGAGTACTTTTTCATAAAGTTAAGTAAACCCCTATAGTTAGTGGCTTGAAAAGGTCTATTGGAGTTTTTGACTTCAATTGGTATAAGTTGTCTATTTATTTCTACCACACAATCTACTTCAAAATTTCTGCGCCAGTAATATAGTTTAGAATTTTTTTGACGTAAAAGTAAACCGGCTACAACAGTTTCTAGAATGCGATCTTGACTAAAATCACCGACTAGATAGTTAAAAGCCGGATCGATAATATGAAGTTTTTCCTGACTTTTTAGAATTTCTTTAGGATAATTGCTGTACTTTGGTAGAGAAAAAATTAAGTAAGCGTTGGTTAAGTATTTAATGTAAGAGTTGAGTGTTTCTCTAGATATTTTTAGTTGTCCAGAAATTGAAGAAAGGTTGGTAATTTCTGAGGTGGTTGATGTTAAGTATAAAAAAAGTTTTTCTAAAATTAATGGCTGTTTAATTGAATAAAGTTCACTTAAGTCTTTGTAAATGGCTTTTTGGATAATGTCTGTTCTAAGAAGATTTAGCCATAGTGACTCTTCTTTTACGTTAAACAGGTGAGGGAAACCGCCTCTCTTGAGAAATTGATACATGTATTTAGTAAGTTTTTGTTTATAAAGTAAAGAGGATTTTTTAAAAGTGAGATTTGGTAGTGACTTAATCGGTTGATCTTCCTTCCAGTCAGCTAGCGATGTTTTGGAAGTAGTTGAGTCTAAGCTAATTATTTCTTTTATGGTAAAGGGGAGGATTGTTTCTTCAACTGTTCTTCCGGTTAAAGATTCTGTGTCTTTGTTTAGTAATGAAGCTGAAGATCCAGATACGAGTAATTGAATTGATTTGTCTCTATCAGTAATGATTTTTGCCATTGAAGACCATTTGGGTAGAAATTGAATTTCATCAAGAAATAAGTAGAGTTTCTTAGGGTGAGTTGAAGGAAGGATTACTGTTTTGTAGGCATCAATAATTTGTTGAATTGAAGTACGAAGATTAAGATCATCCATTGAAGCAAAAAGAATTGATTTTGGGTCAACGCCTTTTTTTAAGAGTTTGGAAATATATTGATATATAAGGGTTGTTTTGCCAGTTCTTCGAGGGCCTTTGATAACTATAATTCTGTCTAGTTTTTCATAAGACATAATTGTTTCTAATTGTGGTCGTTTAAACGGAGGATTAAATTGTTTTGGGACTGGTTTGTTCTTCCACCAAGGATTAGCTAGATCTAAAGCATGATAGAGGTTGGAAAGATTCATATGGTTAAATATAGCAATAATCTAGATTATTGTCAAGTGTATATAGCAATAATCTATTATTGAAAATGAAGTATTTTTTGCCATATTAGAGATATTGTAATAAAATATGAGAAAATATTGATAAATTGCCGGATGGTGAAATGGCATCACTGCTGATTCTGGATCAGTGATTCTAGGTTCGAATCCTAGTCCGGCAACAATAAATAATTTAAAGAAGTAGATCTATAAGATAACTCTCTAAATGTTATAATTCAGGTATGAAACGAGCAATTATTATTCATGGCTGGGATCAAGAGCCAACTGATGAGTGGTTACTGTGGTTAGCAAAACAGTTAAAAAAACGTGATTGGCAAGTTGATTTGCCAAAAATGCCCAATGCTAGGTACCCACAATTTGAAGCTTGGATGAAAGTTTTATTAGAGTTAAGCCCTGATAAAAACACCGTCTTAATTGGACACTCTCTTTCATGCTCTCTCATTTTAAAATATTTAGAACGACCCCAAGTGAAAGTGAAGAAAACCCTACTAGTCGCCGCTTGGGATTATTTGCTACCAGAGCTAGAAGAGGAACATAGATCATTTTTTAAGGAAGGTTTTGACTATGAAGCTATTAAACAAAACCAAACTCCAATCACTATAATTCAGTCAACAAACGATCCTTATTTAGACTTTAACAAAGCAAAACTCTTGGCTAAAAAAATAAATGCCAAGTTTATTCCTTTTGAAAATGCTGGTCACTTTCAAACTAAGAGTGGTTATGGAGAGTTCCCTGAATTACTAGAAATGTGTGAGGGTTTGAAATTTAGGAGTAAAAATGGGGTGAATAAAAAATCACTACATTGACTGAAAGATATGAGTCTAAAAGAAAGCTTTCATTTGAATTTTTATCTGCTGCAGTTCAGAAAAGTATTGCTGGAGGTAAAAAAAGTCTAGCGACTACAGTTAGAATTCCTGATCCAGAGAAGACTATGGCAGGCCAACAACCAGAAGAAGGTGGAGATAATTTCGTGGAATCTGTAATGACAGCTTATAAACGGTTAACCAAAGGTCTAGAGAGAAATAAACTGCAGTACACCGAGTATGAGCTTCGTAATGACGCTCAACTTTATTTAGAATCTATGAGAAGTAGTCATCGGGCTCATCAGTTAGATAAAATTGGAGTGGCATGGATGCCAAAATTATTTAAAATGCCAGGCACAGCTGGCTTAGGAATGCTTTTAACCCAAAAAATAGGTTTTGAAACTGTTGAAATAAAGAAGTCCCAACCTGTGATAGATATTACTTGGAGAAAGTATAAGCAGGTGTTAGCGGTGAAATAGTATTAAAATTAGTCCTACCTACCAATCTAAATTATTATTTTTAACCTAATTCTTTTCAAAGACGGTTTAGGCAATAAAGTTTTATGATACAAACTGGGAGTAGAACCTAGTCGTTGTTATGCTCAGTTAATGGTTGATTGTTCAAAAAAATTCAAGGTTGGTTTGTTAACAAATATCTATAAAGGAATATTCCCTAAAATAGTGGAGAAAAGGTAAATATAGACCGATTCCTTTATATAAAGTTGTTGTATTTTCCTAATCTCGATTGATCTTTAAAAATCCTGAAACCGGAAAACATTCAATTCACTCATACCTTAAAGCATCAATCGGATGTAATTTAGCTGCCTTTTGGGCTGGATACCAACCAAACAACACTCCCACTCCAGCTGATACTCCCACTGATAACATAATCGACGCCAATGTTACTACAAACGGAATATTCATTGACCTAGCTGCCATAAAAGATATTCCTATTCCCAGCATCATTCCAATCATCCCTCCGGTAATCGTCAACACTACTGACTCAATCAAAAACTGACTCAATATATCTTTATGTTTCGCCCCTAAAGCTTTAAGTAAGCCAATCTCTTTTGTTCTTTCAGTTACTGTTACTAGCATAATATTCATTATTCCAATTCCTCCGACTATCAAAGAAATCGCCGCAATTCCTGACAGCAAAGATGTCAAAGTTCCTGTTACACTGCTAATCGTATCTACCATACTTTGTGAGTTTCTAATATTAAAATCCGTTGCCTCTGGATCGTCAATATCATGCTGATCAAGCAACAAGCTTTCAATTTCAACCTCTAACACGCTTGATAAATCAGTGTCCACCATATCTACACTAATACTATCCAAATGATCTTGACCAAACAAAAAAGTTTGAGCTGTGGTTACCGGCACAATCGCCTCACCACTATCTCGAATCACCCCCACAATCTGAAATACTCGGCTATCAATTCTAACCGTCTCTCCAATCACAAAATCTACTGCTCCCTCTCCAAAAAGGTCCTCTACTATTTCATCTCCCAAAACCACATCTTTAGCTGCACTCAACACATCTCCGTCAGAAAAAAAGCCACCACTTAAAAACTCTAAAGACTGAATTTCTGTATAACTGGCATCCACTCCCTTAATTTGAGTGTTAACTGATTCACTATTAGCCACAATTGTTTTTGACTTACTCACCACTCGACTAACTGCTCTCACATTGCTCAATCTCTTAATTTCCTCTGCATCACCACTAACTAAAGTTGTCACCGTGCTACTTGACCCGCCCGGACCCCTCTTTGATTTTCCCGGTGACACAGTCAACACATTAGCTCCAAAAGCAGAAATACTATCCACAATTGACTGAGTTGATCCTTTACCTAAAGACATAATTGCAATCACTGAAGCAATTCCAATAATAATCCCCAACATTGTTAATAAAGTTCTACCCACATTTCTTTTCAACGCCTCTATTGCTAGTAAAAACAGCTCATCAAATTCCATTTTTTCTCCTTGTTTTCCTATCTACTTCTACTAATCCATCTTTTACCCTAATTGTTCTTTTAGCAAACTCGGCAATATTTTCCTCATGAGTAATCACAATCACTGTTGTGCCTTGCTTGTTTAATTTAGCTAAAGTCTCCATAATCTCTTCAGCTGTTTTAGTATCTAAATTTCCAGTCGGCTCATCAGCTAATACTATTGATGGATTCATCACCAAAGCTCTAGCAATGGCTACTCTCTGAATCTGTCCGCCTGACAAATGATTAGATAAATTATTTGCCTTATCAGTTAATCCCACCAACCCCAACTTATCCATGGCTCGCTTATACCTCTCCTTTTTTTTTACCCCTGAATACATCATTGGTCTAATCACATTTTTCATCACTGTAGTTCTGGGTAATAAATTAAACGACTGAAACACAAAACCTATCTCTTTATTCCTAATTTCTGCCAACTCATCTTGCATATAATGAGAAATGTCTTTACCTTTTAATTTATACAATCCGGTCGTTGGCGTATCCAGGGCCCCTATTATATTCATAATTGTCGACTTACCTGATCCTGACGGACCCATAATACTTACAAACTCACCTTGTCTGATCTTAAAATCTATTCCTTTAAGCGCCTGATACTTTACCGGCCCGGTAATATATGTTTTAGTAATATTCTTAAAATAAATTAACAATGATTTTTTCATGTTTAACGTCCACCACCACCCGGTACAGGAAAAATACCTCCATTTCTCTTGCTTTGCTTTTCCTCATCACTCACTTGACTTACTTGACTTACAATTACTTCATCTCCCTCCTTTAATCCTGAAACAATCTCCACATAGCTCTCCCCTTCAATTCCTATCTCTACCGGTTTATATATCATCTGACCAGTTTTTTTACTCATCATCTGCACTGCCCTACTTCCCTGATATGGTTTAACTGCTTTTTCCGGCACCACTAATACTCCATCCTTTTCTTCAGTTATAATTTCTGCTTGTATAGTCATAGCTGGCCGAATCATTACTGACGGCTCTCCTAAAACCAGATAAATATTGTAGGTCACTATCCCGCTTCTTTCAGTTCCAATTTCATCCACTCTTTTCACTTCTGCTTTAAACACCTCATCTCCCAAAGCATCAACTCTTACTTCTGCTGCCTGCTCAGGTTTTAACTTAATCACGTCAGATTCACTTACAGCCAACACCACCCAAGTTTTTTGATCACTAACTATCATCAAGGCTGTATCTGTACTGGTTACTTCTTGTCCAACCGCTACCGCTAAATTAACTATCCTGCCTCCAATTGGTGCCACTACTATTCCATCAATTGTGGCCTGATAATTAAGCCAAGCATTAGAAATTGCTACTTTTGCTTGATCAATCACTTGTTGTTGGTCTAAATACTTTTGCTCAGCTGCCAACCAATCTCTATTTGTTTCAATATAAATCGGATCATCTTCCGGTTTATCTGGGTCTATGGCTCTTGTTTCATAATCTTCATGAGATACCCACATATCTGACTCATATGTATCTTTATTTCTCTGGGCTGTTTCTAAAGTATTTTTAGCTGTTAGATAGCTTGAATACGCTTTAGTTCTTTCTGCTTCTGTTACACTACTCACTACTTTAAACAAATTCTGACCTCTATAAACTTGCCCTTCATTATCCACGTAAACCTCTTCTACAATTCCTGTAATCGTTGAAGTTACCTCAGTCCTACCTGTGCTCATTATCTCTCCAGTTTCTGCCACTATTTGAGTCACCGAGCCTGTTTTAGCTTTTTCAGTTTGATAAACTATCTCATTATTATCTTTTTTTCGACCAAAAACTAAAAAGCCTAAAACCAGCACTAACACTCCTAAGCCAATTTTTTCAAACCAACCTAAACTCAAAAACTTTAACTTAATATCTTTTAATTTATTTAATACCTTATCTTTCATAAACTTCTAATTTAGCGAGACTTTCTTCCTATAAGTAATACTACTCTCAACCACTTTTTATTTCATCAGTAAAAAATATAACTTTAGAAAATACAAGCAATAATAATGCTTTTTATTTTAAGTAAGATTTATTTTTCTTTTTTGCCATATATTAGATAACTACTCTATAATATATATTAAATCTATAAAATCCAGTTTTTATTGGAAGGTTTTAGAAAGGAGTTTATGAAAAAAGATATTGTTGTTGTTGATTTAATACTGATTGTTCTGTTTATAATTTTGATGTTGTCAAATATATTCAAAATTACAGGCTTAAAAATAGTTCAACCATTATTTATGGTTTTGCTGGCAACTCATATTATTCAACATTGGAAAGTGTTAGTAGCTCTAACAAAAAATTTATTTAAAAAGACGGGGTAGGGTTAAGGGGTGGGTTAAGCTAAAAATAATGTCTTTGATGGAAAAGTGGCCGTCTTGATTAAGGTCAAAAGGTAAGAGGGTTTTAAATTTAATGATGGTTTGGGTGGGGTTTAGGTTGGTTTTGACTTGTCTGGGTAAATAAAATGGCTTTAAGAGAACAAAACGATATTCTGTTTGAGGAATAAGGTCATAAAGTTTTATAGGTTGGCTAATTGAATTTTTGAGATAGATAATTTCTTGTTTAACTAAAGATTGGTTTTGATCATAGATTAGTAGTCGATAATCAATTGGGTTTGGATTAGATTTTAGAAGTCGAGTAGCTTTAACAATAATGTTTGGCGGGGGGATAATTTTTATTGTTTTTTCAATTGCTTGACCAAATAATTCAAGCGAGTTTTTAAGTTGAATTTTAACTAATACTTCTTGGGGCTGGGGCGGAGTATTGATAGTAATAGTAAAAGTGGCACTTGAAAACGGTTTGGTTATTGGTGAAGAAGTAACTAAAAAAGATTTTTGAGGAAGATTGGTAGATATATTAAGTGAGGTGTTTTTTTGATCCCAGATAGATTGGCCGGTGTTTTTAAAAGTAACAGATACTTGATAGCTTGAAGATTCTGTGAGTTTGTCTGGAATAGTATGGTTTATTAATTGATTGGAATAAACTTGAGCTGGCTGGCCTTTAATTTTACTTAAATTTTTAACGGCGTGGTAGTGAGGATAAAATTCATTTGAATTAGGTTTTTGCCAAGCAAATTGATCAAAAGGAGGTTGAGGAAAATTTAAAATAAATGGAGTAATGGCAATTAGATTTGGCTGAGTCCAGATAGATTCAAAGGCAGATGAATAAAACTTAGATAAAGCGAGATTTTCTGTAGAGGCTCCTAAAATTTTGCCGTCTTTATGAATCCAGCCGGTTTCGGTAATAAAAATAGGTAAATCTGAAGGTAAATTAAAAAATTTTAAATAATTAATTTCTGTTTGGTAACTTGTTAAAGTGCCAAAGCCAGAACCGGTAACTGGGCCGGAAAAACCCGGGTTTGGGTAAGAATGAGAGTTCCAACCATCAAAAAGCTTAAAAATTTCAGGATCAGATTGATACATTTTTGACCAATAATCAGTAGCTGTCATAGTATTAACAGAGTTTGGTGCAGCAGTATCAAATCCGGCCGGAAGAATAAAATAGTCTGGTGAGGCTTGTTTTAAAGCTTGATGAAAAGATTTAACAATTTTGGTGTATTCTTTAGGGTTGATGTTATTTCCCCACTCTTTAGCGTGATTGGGTTCGTTAAATAAAACAATATATCTATTTTGAATAACCCAATTTAGATTATTTAAAAAATTAACCCAAGTAGAAATATGATTAAGGTTCGGTGTGGCCCAATAATCATTAATCGGTATGGTAGCTAATCTTATAATGGGAATAAGTTTTAAATCACGGCATTTATCTAATATAGTTTGCCATTTATCATGATTAAGGTCATTTTGGCGAATAACTAAAGTAACATAACCCCACTGACCACCGGTACTATTGACCAAATTAGCGGCGGCGTCAAGATCATTCAAATCTAGGGCATGAATGCCAAAACGGTTGTTGGTAGTTAGTCTTGGATCAATAATGGCTTGAGCTGGTTTAACCAATAAAGATAAAAATAGTAAAGAAAATAGTAAAAATCTCATGAGAGGGTATTATACCCTACCTACGAGGAGAGTCCTTGTAGGCTCATAGGCTCATGGGCTCAAAACCTGAAAGTCTTGTTTAAGGAGAGTGATTTTATTAGCATTATAAAGAGCCACAGCTGGATGATAAAAAGGAATTATTTTAATATTTCCCCACGAGGTTTTGGTTTTAAAAGTTTGGCCATGTAAAAGACTTATTTTTTCTAATTTATCTTCAAGTTTGTAAAGCTTCATGATAAATTCCATAGAAAATCGGCCCAAGGTGGCAATAACTTCAGGTTGAATTATTTCTATTTGTTGAGTTAAAAATGGGGAATAAATTTTTATTTCTTTAGAACTAGGATCGCGATTAGCCGGAGGGCGGTCTTTAACAATATTAGTAATATAGACATCTTTGCGCTTAATATTAATAGATTCTAAAAGGCTATCCAAAATTTTACCGGCTGCTCCGCAAAAAGGTATTCCGCTTTCGGCTTCATTTTTACCCGGAGCTTCACCAATAAAAATAATTTTAGCAAAATGATCGCCTTGGCCAATAACCGGATAATAATTGTTTTCTTGACGATATTTATAAAAAGGAGAATTGGTTAAGTTCCAAATCTGGTCACGAATTTTTTTTAACTTTTGAGTTCTGGTATTTTTTGTCATATTTTAGCTTGTCACACTTTTGAAGTGCGATAATAATTAAGCTTGGATCTTGGAGAAAAATCGAGTACAAATTAAAAGCAAGATTATAGTTACTAAAGTTAAAACCAAAATATCTGTTTTTAAACTAAAGCCAGCTAGTCCGGATAAAATTTGACGCATAGCATCAACTCCGTAAGTTAAGGGGTTGATCAGGACAATACTTTTCATCAATTTGGGGGCTTGATCAATTGGAAACAAAGCACCTGAAAGAAAAAAACTGGGCATAACTAAAAAATTCATAATTAATTGAAAACCGTGAAAATCTTTTAATTTGCAAGCAATGGCTGTACCTAAAGAAGTATATAAAAGGGAAATTAAAAACATAATAAATATGACGAGGGGAAGCAAAGTAAGATTTTTAGGTTTAAAGCCAATTATTAAAGTTAGCAATAAAACAATAATTCCCTGAATAGTGGCAATAGTAGCCCCACCTAAAGTTCTTCCAATAATAATTTTAAACCTGGAAACCGGAGCCACTAAAGTTTCTTTTAAAAAACCAAACTGTCTGTCCCAAATTAGTTCAACCCCGTTAAAAATGGCCATAAATATAATTGCTTGCCCAATAATTCCGGGGGCTAAAAAATTAATATAATTACCACCACCAGCTTTACTAAACATTGAGCCCATACCAAAACCAAAGGCAACTAAAAAGAGAATTGGTTGACCAATAGAACCAAAAATTCTTGATTTTGAACGCCAATAACGCTTGATTTGCCTTAACCAAAGAATATAAATAATATCCATAATAAACTTACCTCTTACCAAATCTTTTTTTTCTAAACATTCTCATTTTATCTAAATTATCGGCTTTTTCCTCACGAATGGCTTTGCCAGTTAATTTAATAAAAGCATTTTCTAGAGAATCTGTTTTGGTTTTGGTTTTTAATTTTTCAACTGTTCCTTGAGCAATAATTTTACCATGATCAATAATAGCAATTTTTTTTGCCATTTTTTCAGCCTCTTCCATATAATGAGTGGTAAAAAATACAGTTATTTGATATTTTTTATTAAGTTGATTAATGTGTGTCCAAATTTTATTTCTAGTTTGAGGGTCAAGCCCTAAAGTCGGTTCATCTAAAAACAAAATTTTAGGTCGATGTAATAATCCACGAGCAATTTCCAATCTTCTTTTCATGCCTCCTGAAAATGTTTTAACAAAATCATTTTTCCTTGTCCATAAACCAATCATAGTTAAAAGTTCTTTAATGCGTTTTTTTCTTACCTCTTTTGGAACTTTATATAAAACACTGTGAAATTGCATATTTTCAAGAGCGGTTAGTTCTTCATCAAGACTTGAATCTTGAAAAACAATTCCAAATGACTTCCTAACTTTATCTTTATTATTTTGAGGATTAAATCCGTTTACTTTAATAAAACCTTTGGTTGGATTAATGAGGGTTGTCAACATTTTTATAGTAGTGGTTTTACCAGCACCATTTGGGCCTAAAAAAGCCAAAATTTCTCCTTTTTTTACTTTAAAAGAAATATCATCAACCGCAATAAAATTATTGAATTTTTTAGAAAGATTTTTAACTTGAATAATGTTTAACATAGTTTAATTATTTAAAGTAAAATTTATTTTACATCGGGTAAAACACCCAAAGAATCGTTAAAACGATTGATAAAATTAAATAGACCAACTACACTGGAAATTTCTACAATTTGAGGGTCGGTGTAGTATTTTTTCATTTTTTGCATAAGTTCTGGATTGATATTAAAAGCATGTTGATTTGAAGCAATAGCATATTCTATGGCTACTTGATCTTTTGTAGAAAGATTTTGGGATTGAATATTGTTGATTTCTTTTTGATTTAAACCAAATGTTTTTAATTGTTGTTTGGCTACGGAAACACAAAATTCACATTTGTTCAAATCTGATATTTTTAAAGCAATTCTCCATTTTAATAATTTATTAACCGGAGCATCATCCATAATGGCTTTAAACATGGTAAAAAATCCAATTAAAACATCTTCGCAATTAGCCATGACTCTCATCCATTTGGGAATTTTTCCAGTGTTCTTTTTCATTTTTATAAATAAGGCTTTGGCTTGATTTTTAACCTCTTTATCGCTGACTTGGTGAACTAAAGGTTGAATTGATTTCATAGCTATTTATTTTTTTAATTCTAAAAATGTATAAAAATATTTGTTAGATTGGCTGGTTTTTGTTGAAATAACTTGGTTAAACTGATCTGAATAATCAGGGAAAAAAGTATCACAATTAAAACTACCTTTAATGTGAGTGATATAAAGTTTATCAGCTAAAGGTAGTGTTTGTCTATAAACCTCTGCTCCTCCAATAATAAAGATTTCTTGATTATCGATAGATTTTGCAAGCTTTATAGCTTTATTTAGAGAATTAACAGATTTACATCCCCACTCCGGAGTGGGGATGTAGTTTGGATTTCTTGTGATGATAATGTTGGAACGACGAGGTAAAGGTTTACCAATAGATTCAAATGTTTTCCTACCCATGATAATAGGATGATTAATGGTAATTTTTTTAAAATGTTTAAAATCCTCTGAAATATACCAAGGAATTTTGTTTTTTCTACCAATACCTAATTTGTCGTCGTGAGCAACTATTATGGAGATTTTTGGGCTCATTTAAAATCCGCCAACTACCGTAATTTTAGCTTTAATAGAAGGATGATATTTATAATTTTTAACACTAAAATCATCAAATTTAAAATCATCAATCTTTTTAATTTTTGGATTAATTTTCATAAGAGGAAATGGTTTGGGTTTTCGTTTAAGTTGTTCTTTAACTTGATCAAAGTGGTTTTCGTAAATATGAGCATCACCAAAAGTGTGAACAAAATAACCTGGCTTGTAACCGGTAATTTGAGCTAAAATTAAAGTAAGTAAAGCATATGAGGCAATATTAAAAGGTACACCTAAAAACATATCTGCGGATCTTTGGTAAAGCTGAAGAGAAAGTCGATCACCGGTAATATTAATATGATAAAAAGTATGACAAGGAGCAATAGCCATTGATTCTTGCCTGGTTTTAGCCATTTCGTAAATATAGGCAGGGTTCCAAGCAGAAACAATATAATGTTTTTTTTGAGGTTTGGTTTTAATTTTTTCCAAAACCCATTTTAATTGGTCAATTTTCCGACCATCACCCGTAGGCCATTTTCGCCATTGAACTCCGTAGACCGGACCAAGTTCACCCCATTTTTTCATAAATTTTTTATCTTTAAAAACCTTTTTTATAAAATCTTCCATAGATAAATTTGGAACTTTTTTCTTTTCCATAAGTTTTTTGTAAGGCTTATAAGCCCAGTCATCCCAAATATGGACATTGTTGTCAACCAAATATTTTATGTTTGAACTCCCGGATAAAAACCAGATTAATTCATGAATAATACCTCGTAAAAAAACTTTTTTGGTCGTCAGTAAAGGAAAGCCTTTAGATAAATCAAAACGCATTTGACAACCAAAAAGACTTTTTAGCTTAACTCCAGTTGAATGACTAATTTTCCAGGTGCCATTATCTAAGATATTTTGAAGTAAATTTAGATATTGATATTCAGGGTGTTGTTTTGCCATTAACTTAAGAATAGAAAAAAAGGTTGTATTTGTAAAGCGAAATTGCTATGATAGAGAAATGAAAAAACAAAAAAAGTTTAATTTGTTGAAGAAAG
>JAYEMX010000024.1:0-4181 GCA_034718535.1 Patescibacteria group bacterium
CTTATCGGATGATTCTTCTTGCTTTTCTCCTTCTTCCCTCAGTTATTTTTGCATCTTCGCCAACTCCGGCCATCTATAAATATTTAAAAATTTTATTACTTATTTTATTTTCTTTTTGGGTCAAGAAAAATATCAACCTTAAAAAACACTTATCCACCATCACTACCACTCTATCTCTGTCGGTTCTCTTCCAATCTTTATTAGCCCTGGCTCAATGGTTTAAACAATCTTCAATTTTTGGTTATTGGTTTTTTGGCGAACAACCTTTCAACTCTGCCACTGCCAATATCGACAAAATCACTTGGTTTACCGGCGCCATAAAAATTCCGCCCATGGGAACTTTTCCCCACCCTAATGTCCTCGCCGGCTTCCTGGCCGTCACCTTACCCTTGATCTTGTATAAGGGTATAAATTCCAACATAAGGTTACGAACCTTATGTTACACTTCCCTCCTCCTCGGCACCATCACCCTTTTTCTAACTTTCTCTCTTTCCGCTTGGTTGGCTTTTTTATTAATTGGTCTTCCCCTCACCTTATTTAATCATCTAAAAAAATCAATCAGCCCTCTTAAATTTATCTTTATCTATTTTGGCTTTTTCTTAATCCTATTTTCTTTTGCAACCAATTTTACTTTTCTGGCCCCAGCCAGTTCTTTTTCCCGTCGCTCCCAACTTTCAAAAATCGCTATTAAAATAATTAAACATAAACCAATCTTTGGCATCGGCTTAAATAACTTTACTATTAATATGGAAAAATACGGCCATGTCACCGCCACCACCAGATTTCTCCAGCCGGTCCACAATATCTACCTTTTAATCCTCTCCGAAACCGGAATCATTGGTTTTATTGGTTTTTTATACTTGCTGTTTTTATTTTTTAGGTTACGAGCTCTTGAAAAAGGTCCGTTCTTGACAAGTGGCAAGGCCGGACCTTTTTGGATAGCACTCCTCTCTCTCCTCTTCATCGGCCTTTTTGACCACTATCCTATTACCATTCACCAAACTATTCTTTTGTTTACATTTTTTCTAGCACTTTAACTCCCCGTAAGTTCAAGCCTTTTTTTAGGAAAACTAGGACTAGTTACCTAATCAAAAATAATCCTTTTAAACTAAGGTTTTTAAAAAACAAAGCGTGAACGCCAAAACGTATTACGATCACCACATGTTTTCGCCACCATCAATTAAATCTCTGTGATTACTTCAAAACCCTTCATACTACCTACAATTGCAAATCCATAAACTTTATCTACCCCACTCCTTTGTTTTAGTTTTTTAGCTATCTCATTTAAAGTTGCCCCAGACCCCACTGCATCATCAATAATCAAAACTCTTTTAAAATCAACTGCTGCGTTTTTAATAATCAAAGTTTCTCTGGCATTTTGAACTCTATCCTTAAGTTTACTCAAACTTTTCTGAGCCACTATTACATCGCCTGTATAAGCCTTAACTACTTCAATATTAGGAATGCTCAAATTCAAACTTTTTTTAATTATTTTCAATAGCGGTTTTTTTCTGGGCACTGAGTGAGGCACAAAAGCACTGGCTTGAATCTTTTTTAGTTTAATCAACTGATTAAGTTTATCTTTAATATCTACTACAATTTGTTTCATTAATTTGATGTTTTGAGATTGTTTAGCATACAAAACTTTTTGGCCTAGTTTGGTTTTTCCAAATTTTGGCAAGCTGTAAAAGTCAGCATAAAAAGCATCATCTAAAAAACAACCCTCAAAAGTGTCTGTAAACTTTTTTTTAGCGCTCAACAAGCCATTTTTGTTTCTACTCTTCAAACTTCTGCTTCTAATCTCGACATATTCTTGAACCAAACTTTGAAAAATTTGACTAGGTTGAGTTTCCTTAAACCAATTTACAAACCCCTTCATTCCCATCAACATTTCACCTGTAGCCGTTACCTGCAAATAATTATTATCAATAAAATCTTTGCTAGTTTTATCTATCTTTTTTAAATCTTTTTGCCTTGAACTGACATCTTTTTTCAATTTATAAAACACCAACGGTGGTTTGCCAATTTTTGTAATCTTGTTTTGTTTTAAAAGTTTTTTTAAATGCTTATGAACTGCTACTGAGCTGATTTGCAAGTTTTCCACTAAATCCTTAGGCCTCACCTGACCCTTTTTATCGATTATCTTTAAAAAAATTTGCCTGGTATTTGTTTTCATAGTTTATAGTTTACTATTAACTATAAACTACGTCAACTCCCTAGAGAAATGTTCCCTCAACAACCAATTTTGCTAATATCTGCTTGTTTGGTTTAAATTTTTCTCAATTTATCATCCACTGTACATTTTACTATTAATTTGTACATTCTCAATATACAAATTAGCATTAATCCTACATTTTCTCCAAAACCTTAATCCCCAACACTCCCAACCCCTTCTTTAAAATCTCTTTGGTTGCCATAGTCAACCACAACCTAAATTCTTTTTGATCTTCTTTATCTGCTTTTAAGATCCTATGCTTGTTATAAAAACTATTATATTTTTGAGCTAAATCATATAAAAAATTACAAACTAAATTAGGAGATAATTCCTCTGCCGCCTCAGCTAACACCTCTTCAAACCTATACAAAGATCTTAAAACAACATTTTCTTTTTCAGTCAAGGTTCCGAACCTTGACTGACTATAGGTTGCAAAATTTGCAAGGTTCGGAACCTTGAGTAATACCGACTGACAGCGAGCATAGGTATATTGCAAATATGGACCGGAATTACCACTTAAACTCACCGACTCATCCATATCAAAAGCGATTCTCTGCATTGGACCAATTTTTAAAAACCCATATTTAACCGCCCCTACTCCAATCTTTTCCGCAGTCTCATCATCTACTTTAAAATTTTTCTTTATTTTACTAACCGCCTCATCCATCAACCACCAACCGGTTACCACCTTCCCGGTTCTACTCGACATTTTACCTTTTTTTAAATCCACCAACTCATAAACCCGATGATATTGTTTGTCCTTAAACATTTTTGGGTCAATCAACTCCTCTACTTTAAAAGTGACTTCAAAAAAACTCTTTTGTTCCGGACCAACCACATGAATACATTTATCAATCTCTCCAAAATCACTAAACTCTTGCGGAGCTAAACCTAATTCTTTAGCTTCGTAAGTCCCCAATCCAATACTATTAATAAACACTCTGGTATCCAAGTCATACTTAGAACCATCAAATACCACTGCCCCCTTGCTCTTTTTCAAAATCCTTTTTTTCAATGCTTTTTTTGCTATCTCCAAACCCTCACCACATTCTGATTCAAAATAAAATTTATCATACTTTGTCCCCACTCGCTTATAAATCAAATCAAAATATTCCAAACTCCAACCCCTGGTTTCTTTCCATAATTCAATTATTTTACCTTTACCCTCATAAATCTGTTGATTAAACTCAATTATCTCTTTTTTTGCTTTTTCACTATCTTCATATGCCTTGGCACCCTTTGCATAAGCCTTTCCTAAAAACTCAATCCTCTTAAAAATTGACTTATTTTTAACTAGATTGTAGTCTTTTGATATACTCAAAATACCCCAAATTGCTTTAGCAATATGCAGACCCACATCACCCTGATAATTAGTTCTAATCACTTTTATTCCCACTGTTTCCAGTAGTCTGGAAATCGACTCACCCAATAAAATATTCCTCAAGTGCCCAATGTGAAACTGCTTGTGAGTATTTGGATGAGCATACTCTACCATCACTTTCTTCCCCCATTTAACCTTTTTTTTCAAATCACCCCTTAGCACTCTTTCCGTTTCTTTGATAAGATAGTCTTTTTGGATTGATATATTAATAAAACCCGGCCCTGCCACCTCAATTTTTTTAATCAATTTCTTCAAGCTTCCTTCGTGTAATTTTTTAACTATTTTCTCTGCCAATTCCCTTGGACCGGAAAAGGTCAGACCTTCTCTAGAAATCCCGATTAAATCAAGATGTGAAGTTAAAGGTGACTCCTTAACAAGAGACCCGGCAGAATGCCGAGTCGGGACAGCAAAGCCTGCCTGCGCAGGCAGGCTGGAAGGAGTCTCCTTATTGAAATTTTGAGAATTCGACCACCCCTTCATCGCCACATTACAGGCAAAATCACCGTGATTCATATCTTCCGGATGCTCCACCACAAAATCCACTTCCTTTAGTTTCAAGTCTTTAATCACTGCTTTTATTTCTTT
>JAYEMX010000025.1:0-4025 GCA_034718535.1 Patescibacteria group bacterium
AAAGCACCTCTAATCTGAGTGTGATTGCCAACTAATGTATTCTTGCCAATATACGCTGGTCCAATAACTATAGAAAAGGGTAGAACTTTGGCTCCTTCTTCAATCCAAACAGGACCTTCAATGTAAGCATGTTTAGAGACTTCTACTCCAAGATCAATTCTTGACTCGGTTATTACTTCTTTGAGTTTTCTTTGTAAAAGCACTAAAACATCCCAAGGATATTCAATGCTAGTCAATTCAGCTTCAGGAATAGCAAAAGCTTCTGAAAACTCTTTAATATGGCTAGCATCTATAGGCCATAAGGTTTTTGGTAAAATTTGAATTTTTTTCTCAGGATTTGGCATAAAAAAACTCTAGTAAAAAACTAGAGATATTACACCCTATAGTATAACACAATTTTATTAAAAACTCTACTTATTTGCTACTTATACTTTCAACTTAAACCCACCTTCTCAAACTTCTCCTTAAACTTTAGTTTAAACAATCCTTCAAGTAAATCCGATCCGACATAACCAGCTAGCAATGCCACCCTAAAATCTCCCCAAGACAAATTCGGCCAATCAGGCAAACCCATGGAACTTTGGAATCACTATCAATTAACTGCTCTCCACATAATCAAAACCGTCAAAAAAGCCTTGGGAGTTTAATCAATTTATTTTCTCGACTCTATTTTATAAAATTTTGCCAGCCTTGATTTAGAATTATTTAGCAAATCTTCAAATTTACCTTTTTCAACAATCTTGCCTTTTTCAAAAACAAAAATCTCATCTACATTTTTTAAAGTTGATATTTTATGAGTGATATAAACTAAAGTTTTATTATTCAAATATTTTTTAAATCCTTGCTGAATTAAACTTTCGGTTTTATTATCTAACGAAGAAGTTGCCTCATCAAAAATTAATATTTGAGAATCTCTACAAATGGCTCTGGCAATACCAACTCGTTGCATTTCACCGCCTGAAAGGTGATACCCGTTTTTACCGATTAAAGTGTCAATACCGTTAGGTAATTTATCAATTAACTTTTGTAGTTGAGATATTTCAACTGCTCTTTGAAATAAGTTTAGATCTATATTTTTCATCATAGATATATTTTCTTTTAACGAAAGATTAAACATTTCGGTTTCCTGTAAAACTAAACTAATATTTGCCACCACCTCCTCATGTTTCAAATCATAAAAGTTTTTATTATCGATTTGGTATTTACCGGAATTAGCAGGAAATAAACCCAAAAGAATTTTAGCTAAAGTTGACTTGCCACTTCCGGTTTTACCCACAATTCCGATTTTCCCGTTCTTCTTAATACTTAAATTAATATTTGAAATACCGGTCAAATTTTCCTTTTTGTCTTTATGCTCATAGTCAAAGGTTACTTTTAAAAGTTGAATTTTACTCCATTGTTTTGGAAATTTTTTAGTTCCCTGTATAATTTTTGTTTTAACCCAAAAAATAGGCATCATTCTGGCAATAGCTGTTTTAGCTCGAATAATATTTTCATAAACGCTTAACATACTCCCGGCACTATCGGTTAATTGGATTAAATAACCGTAAAATATCACAATAGAACCTAAAGTAATCGCTCCCAAAATTACATCCTTACCAATCAAAAAAAGAAAACCGGCAATACAAATACCATTAAAGACTTGAAAACCAATCCATTGACCGATTCCATAACCACGACCTAAATATTCAAATTTTTTTCTAACCTCTTCTTTTTTGGCTACATGAGAACCAAAAGATTGTTTAGCTCCAAGGGCTTTAATCGTCAAGATATTATTTAATCCCTCAATATAAGCACCACTGCCTTCCTCGGTGGCTTTATTAAACTCATAATTTACTTTTTGAATTTTGTTATAAAAAAACTTAACAATCGCTAAAAACCCAAACACATAAAACAGTAGAAAAAATATATATAAAGGTTTTAAGATTATAAAAACGATAAATATTCCGATTACTGATGTTACTGCGCTAAAAATATGATTTCCTAACTCTTGAAGAATAGTTTTTAAAGCTACCGATCCATTTTCTATTTTTTGAGCTTTGACTCCGGCTACTTGATTTTTAGATTTAATCAAAGATTGATCCAATAACTTTTCAAATCCTTTAACTCTAATATTATAAACAACATCTGTTCTTAAATTTCCTAAGTATCTTTTTATTGACAATCTAATATAGGAAACTAGAGAAAAAGAACCGCCAAGAAAAATACTATAAAAATAAAAAAGTTTAAGGTCACCGCCTTTATTATAATCGGTAAAAAAATCCACTATTTTCCCAACAATTAAAGGAGGAATTATGCTATAAAATTGAATTAAAAATAAAGCACTCAGCCAAGATAAGTATTTTTTCTTTTTATCTTCCAATAAATACAAAAAGGATTTTACCAAATCCCACCAACTAAATTTCATCTCTTCATTACTTTTCATAACATTTCCATAGCTTTAATTATTTCTAAGCCTATAGTATTTTGAGCGGGATAGGGAAGTCGAATCCCTCTTTCTACCTTGGGAAGGTAGCGTTGAACCGCTCAACTAATCCCGCATACAATAACAATTCTACCCTAAAAATAGAGCTTTTTAAATTCAGATTTTAAAAAAGTTTTTATCTGGGCAAAGATAATTCCATTCCAACCTCTATTAAGTTTGAATTTGGAATTATGTCTTGATTAGTTTGCCAAATTTCAGTCCATTTATAGCCATCTGCATAAACTTTAACAGCTATTTGCCATAAAGTATCACCGGCTTGTACTGTATAACTGGTTGGTTGAGAAATCTTAGGGGTTTTATCACCTGCTTTTTCTAAAGCAATTACTCCGACTCGAGGAATTATTAATTTTTGACCTTCAGTTACAATATTAGCGTTACTAAGATTATTCTCTCGAGCAATATCTACCCAATTATAACCGCTTTCATAATATTTTTCTGCAATTGACCAAAGATATTCACCCTTAGTTACGGTATGAGTTATAGGTAAATCACTTGGAACTAATTTACCATCTTCTTGCACTAAAGTAATCCCATCACTAATTATTTCAACTGGCTTTACCGATTTATTTACACCGGAAAAATAGTTATAAATCAGAATTCCGACTATCACTACCACCATTCCACCTAAAATCGTACTAATTAAAGATTCATTTAACCGAATCGCCTTTAAAAACCTCTTTAATTTAGAAGTTTCATTTTCAAATGTATTCATTTATCGTCTGCCTCCTCTCTAAGCAGAATTTAGGCAGGCCTGCCCGCCGTATAAGGCGGGCTTAGCGGGACTGACGGGACTTGAACCCGCAACATCTACCTTGACAGGGTAGTACTCTAACCAATTGAGCTACAGCCCCAAACAAGTTTAATTTTAACAGAGGTGATAACTATAATCAATCGGAAAAATATAATTTTAAAACTACCTCTGTATAGAATACAATATATACTCGCGTGAAAATAACGTGACAACAAATAAATTTAATTTTTTAGCACTTATATTGACAGATTGCCAAATTAGTGGTATTTTAAAATCATGATAGATAATAATTTACAAAATAAACAAAAAGTTTTGGAAAAATATACCCAAAATCTTACTAAACTGGCCAAAGAAGGCAAGTTGGATCCGGTTATTGGCAGAAACGAAGAAATCAGAAGGGTAATGCAGGTTTTATCGAGACGAACCAAAAACAATCCGGTTTTAATCGGTGAGCCCGGAGTAGGTAAAACCGCCATTGCCGAAGGTCTGGCCTTGAGAATTGTTCAGGGAGATGTCCCCGAAACCTTAAAAGACAAACAACTATTGGTTTTAGATATTGCCTCAATTTTAGCCGGAGCTAAATTTAGGGGTCAATTTGAAGAAAGATTAAAAACTATTCTTAAAAAAATAGAAAAAGCAGAAGGTAAGTATATTCTTTTTATTGACGAACTCCACACTATTGTTGGTGCCGGAGCCCCCCAGGGAGCTATTGATGCTTCCAACATGCTAAAGCCCGCTTTAGCTAGGGGATTGCTTAAAGCCATTGGAGCTACCACTTTAAAAGAATAT
>JAYEMX010000026.1:0-3861 GCA_034718535.1 Patescibacteria group bacterium
TCTCTGGGTACCAGCGATTCCTTTCTTGAACGAGCCGAAAGCATTGCTTTAAGCTGGGAAAAAGTTCTGGATGTAGATATTGATGTTAAAATTATTAATTCCATAGATAATGATTTTCAAGCTATTTTAATTGCTCAAGAAATTCCCCTAGACCCTGACCAACATGCTCTTTGGCATTCCACTCAAGAAACTAACATTACCCACTATCAAAACTTAAAAGTAGATAAATTACTCGAAGACGGTCGCACTATTTCCGATCCCAAAAAACGAAAAGAAATCTACCAAGACTTTCAAAAATTTCTAGTCGAAGACACCCCCGCCATCTTCCTCTCTCACCCCACCACCTACACTATCACCAGAAAATAATTTTTATAAATCTAGCTTAAAAGCTTTTTGAGCTACTAAAAGAGTAAGCGCTTGACTAAGATATTGCGTTTCATCTAAATTTTTAGTCGGAATAGTAAAATAGTCTCCTGGCTTTTCTCCTGGTAAAATAATCAAACCTAAACCTGCCTTGCCACCCTTTTGAACATTAGCCTTACCCCCAGAGTCAACTTTATGAGCAACCCATCCAGGTGCAATAAAATGAGGCCAAGGAGTTTCTTTGTTTTTATAATCATGAAGTGAAGCTGTCCCAGCTAAAGCCATGTGACCACCAATCATAACACCGGGCTTGTCTCTTCCATCAAAAAGATTGTGATTATAAATAGAACGAAGGCCACTGGTGGCTTTGCTGTAAGAACCATATCCAAGTAAATGATCAAGTAGCATAATGTTCACCGCTGTTTTATGCTCTCCAAAGCCTACTCGTAAATTAAGGTAGCTTTTATTATCAATAATTCTCAGATCACCCAACTTACGAGAAAGATAAGTTGCTGCAGCAATTGGACTTCCTTCTTTTAACTTGCTTTTCCAGCCACCATGCCTAAGCGAACCATCAAGCATTAACGCAAAGGCTGATTCTTGAGCTGGAGTTAGTTGCTTTACAGCTTCATCTAAAATACTAAGCCTATTGGGATTTTTAGCTACCTCTTGATCAACAATGCTACGTCCAAGCACAGTAAAAAAATTAGGCTCTTTTTCTAAAACATCAACAAGTTCTTTTAAAAATTCATAATTTTCCGTGTAACTTCCAATTCTAGAGCCGGTAATTGGCATCAAGGTTATTGGTAGTTTTGTCTCAACCTTAATACTTAAAACTTCAAACTGACTAGCATATCCACTTCCCCCTTTAACAACTTCTCCTCCATTTATTTTGTTTGCTTCTGGAAACCTTGACTTAACCAGTCTAGATGAACGAGCTTGATACACAATCTTAGGCCTACCAAGATGACTTCTACTCTCTTCAATAACTTCTTTTGTTATCCCTTGCTTCTCTGTGGCGTCTAAAAGTCTCAAACTTTCATGCACAGTTTTCCCGGCACTAAAACTTGGATAAATAGTTTGACGATTAACAGGATTGGCTCTTCTGCGAGCTTGATATATCACCCCTTGACCTAAAGGGCTTGCTTTCCCTCCCCCAATCGCTGTAATAAAAGGATCTGATAAGTCAGCTTCGATTGCCTTACATGTTCCAATTTGAAGTAAAGAAACCTCATCGCCATCAGGCCCAACTTCAACCCCAATCGCAGCTCTATGTTGATGAGCTGCAACAGCAGTAAAAGTTTGTCTATCAGTAGCAGAAAGGCTTTTTGCAACAGTTGTTAATCCATGCAATCTATCTATCACGCCTCTTCTAGGAGTCATGTGATAAGGCATAATAGTTTTTCTATGTCCATTTTTAAAAACAACCCTCACTTTTGCTCCTGGATTTAATATTGGACACTTTGTTCCCTTAACTTCTTCTAACCAAAGGTTCATTCTTTCTAGCCAAAATTCATGTCCAAAATGACCGGCAATTAAACCCAACACCCGACCTTCTTTTGCTAAGGGTAATAAAGTATTTTCCCTAAACAACCTAAGATGACTTTGAACATGTGGAATACTTGCCGCTAAACTAGTCCTAACCCTTCCCGAATGAATAGACTCTATTTGATCTCCAAGAAAAAGAACATAAGTGTCTGGTTGTTCTAAAATTTTATCAGTTATTCCTTTAGCATACTCCGTCTTAACAGATAAGCTCCCCCAATGAAGATCTCCAAGAAAAAGAACTTGAATTGGTCGATTGTGTGTTAAGCCTACCGTTAATTCACTAGCTCCTCGATAATATTCCTCAACCCTTTGATTTGCTAAAATCTGCTCCTCTATTAAACCAACTGGTGGTCCTCCCTGACTATAATCAAGGCTTGTTTTAATTGAAGGATGAGGAGAAGAAGTAGGGAGGCTAATATCAACAAAAGGATTCACAAGCTCTTTAGTCATATGTTAATGACTAAAGATATGGGCAAGTTTAAAAAAACAAGCAACTCGATCATTGTTAACAACAATATCAAAATTCTTTAGTGAAGTAAAGAGACATTGATCACCTACAAGGACTCTCCTTGTAGGTCCTATAATAATTTTGTGCACCTGGAGGGACTCGAACCCCCAATCCTTCGTTCCGAAGACGAATGCTTTAATCCATTAAGCCACAGGTGCTTTCCAGCCTATTATACCAAAATAAGAACTTCAGGGTTTATCCTTGAAGTTGTAACTTTTCCATTAAAATTGAGTAAAAACGTAAATTATGAATTGTAGCTAACCTGTAAGCAGTTAAGTCCTTAATTTTAAACAAATGATAAAGATAAGCCCTTGAATATTTACGACAAAGCAAACAATCACAAGCTTTTGAAATAGGGGAATTATCATTAGCATATCTACCTCTTTTTGGCGATAAATACTCATAAAAATTCTTTTTATTCACATCAATTTTATCAATTGACTCGGCTTTATAAACATATAATCTTCCATGCCTAGCATCTCGGGTCGGCAAAACACAATCAAAAATATTAAACCCTAATTTTACACAAGCCACAATATCCTCAGGCTTTCCAATCCCTAAACCATACAAAAACTTATCATTTCCAACAGCTTTAACAATTGTCTTAGCACTAATTAAATCAAATTTATTATCCTCATTCATTGGCCAACCACCATAGCCATAGCCATCAAAACCAATTTTCCTCAATCTCAAGCCACACTCTTTTCTTAAATCTTGGTATTTTCCACCTTGAATTACCGCCAATAAATATGGCCTGTCTTTTTTAGCTATTTTTTTCTTTTTACAAATTTTTTCAAACTCAACTTTACAACGCCTAGCCCATAAAATAGTCCTTTCAACACTCTCCCTAGCTTGTCTTTTATTTGCCCTTGGCATAGTAAAATCATCCAAAACAACTAACATGTCCGGATTTAATAACATTTGATATTTAATCGATTTTTCCGGAGTTAATAACATACTTTTATTCTTACTAAGATTAAATTTAACCCCCTCGTCCGTCACTTTACCATTATGAGTTTTACAAAGACTCATTACTTGAAATCCTCCGGAATCCGAAATCACCGCACCCTCAAAACCCATAAACTGCCTAATCCCTCTAAATTTTTTTAAAGCTTTTTCACCAAGGTCCGTATATAAATGATAAGTATTTACCAATACTCCCCTTGTTTTTGTCTCCTTAATATCTTTACTATCCAAAGCTCTAATCACCGCCCTGGTCGCATCAGGAAAAAATACCGGAGTTTTTAAATAACCATTTTTAAATTTAAATTTTTTCATAATCAAACCCCAAATCTAAATTTTAAAATAAAGATAAAAAGCCTGTCCCACCTACTAGCCGCTTTTAATGTTTTTAAAACCGACTTACTTGAAATTCCATTTTCTTCTCCTAATTTAATATATTTTAACTTTAAGTTATCAAATTTCTCCTTTTTAAATTTTTC
>JAYEMX010000027.1:0-3719 GCA_034718535.1 Patescibacteria group bacterium
AATAAATGACTCCATATTTCCTTTAAGCTTCGCCAAAGACTCTTCTTCCTTAAGTTTTATCACAACTGGTTGGCTTTTATCTTGAATTGCTCTCATCGTCTCACCTTCTTGATACACCACTACCTTGCCAATATCTTCTATTCTTGGATCAATCGAACTTCCCCACAACTTTTCACTATCTTCATCCATAGTTTCATTAAACGCTTTTGCTAATTCATATTCATTAATATCTCCACCCACCACCGTTACAGCTCCAAAAGTTACAGCATTCGCCACACTATCAGATTTTTTAGTTAATCCTTTTAAATTTAATAACACATATTGATACCAAGCATTAATCTTATCTCCAGTATCTTTTAATTTTATCCTTCCCAATAAACTTTTCAGCATATTCGCCATTATCAAAGAAGATTTTTTCACTGGTCTAATTTTAGGCACACCAACCTCTTTATTAAACTGATTAATCGCATTATTAACATCTTCACCTAGCTCTATCTCATCTTCTTGTTCCATCAAATCTTCTAAATCTTGTTTTGTATCAATCAGGTTTTGCTTTTTATCCACTCCTATTGATGGATACAGCTTAATTGCTTTTTCTAAATTCTTTACCGCCCATTCAAAATCTTCTACCTCAAACCATTGATTATAATCTGCAATTAATTCTGACACATTAATTAAAGGAGCAATATAATCAGGTTTTAATTCTAAAGCTTTTTTGTAATAATGCTGGACTGCCAAAACTGCTCTTTTTTTGTTTTTAAAAAGATCAAGATTTTTTTTGGTAATATGGGCAAAATTATTATAAACAACAACATCCTCAGATTGAATTTCTAAATCTTGCTTAAAACAATGTTCAAATAATTTAACTAATTCCTCTTCTTTGCCGCCAAAAAAACTTGGATTGTACAAAATTAGATTAACAAAATTATTACGAGCTCCAATATAGTTAGGATTAATCTCTAAAGCTTTTTTGTAATGATATTCAGCCAACCTAACTGCTTTTTCCTTGTCACCAAATAAATCCAGGTTATTTCTTATAAGGCTAGCAAGATTATTATGAGCAACAACATAGTTAGGATTAATCTCTAAAGCTTTTTTGTAATGATATTCAGCCAACCTAACTGCTTTCTCTTTGTCACCAAATACACCTGGGTTTTCTATAATAAAAACACCAAAATTGTTATGCGATAATGTCCTATCGTATTTTGTTGGAACAAAATAAAGTTTATGAGTATTGCCTTTTTTAACAAAATAAACTTGCCAACCAAATTGCTTTGCTACTAATATTTTATTGCGGTTCTTAAATTTATAATAAAAATTAGTTTTACCCGCATATCTATTAAACTTTTTAACATTTGTATATGGAATAATTTTATCAGTTGGAAATATAATCGATGCATTGTGTGTGAATCCAAACCTATCTTTTTTTTGTCTATAAAAATTTGCATCTAAGGTTAAAAACACACTTTGAGGCAATCTTACAACTACATTTGTATGACTAATACCTCTTCTTTTATAATCAACTGTCACATTACTTATATTCGCATCCAAACCCATTAAATCTAACAAATTCGCAATCATTACAGCTTTACCAGCACACATTGCTTCTTCTCTTTCTAGGGCCTGACCCATTAAATAAACAGTGTCGTGTTTAAATCTATCTGAAATACCATTAGTAATTGGAGATATTTGATCCGCTAATTGTTCTATCAAAGCTTGGTTGTAGCCATCCCCAGCTTCCATTTGCTCTAAAATATTGGCAATATTCTCTTTAGTTTCTACAAAATCAATACCATATTCATCACCTAAAAGTGACATTAATCTAATCAAGTTAACAGTTGAACCTAATCTAATAACATCCTCTTCTAATTTAGCTGTTAAATTAACTTGCTTATCAGTCTCTACTATAGCTTGGTATCTTCCTTGAGCTCTTTCGGAACTAAATATTACTTGAGCTCTTTGCTGATAGTTTTTGCCTTGATGTTTACCTTTATCTCTTGATGTATCTAAAAACTCAAATATGGATTGATTAATAGTCCCAGTTTCTGTTTGAGTTAAATCTAATAATGGTATTAAATCATTTTCAAGAAAATCATGATAACGTTTAATGTTATCCTGCAACCCTGCATCCAACCCTTCCTTAATATTTGCCAGTCTAGCTAGTTTTTCTTTTGCCAATACTATTTGATAAGCTAAACTTTCTGGTTGAGTTACATCTTCTATCACTAATCCTGAGTCAGCTTGAGTATCTAATACATATTGATTAACCGCTCGACTAACTTGTTTCCTTAATTGGCCTAAACCAATTGCTTTTAAAGTTTGATCAACTGATCCTTCTAGTTGAGTTTCTACTGCTACCAAATTATTATTTGATTCTACTTCACTCCAAGCTAAAATTTTTCTTTCATTTCCTGTTCTATCCTCCTCAGATAAACTTCTAATATATTCAATCCTTTTTTCTGGTATCATAGTACCAATTGACTGACCTAATTTATCTTTAATATCTATACCAGCTTGCTGGCGCAACAAATCTGCTACTCTTCTTAAAGTAGGAGGCTGTTTAGGTTCTAGCCCCGGCTGTTTACTTGCATTATCTAATTTTCTTTGTCTTGTTATCTTTTCCCAAAGTCTATTCAAAACCGGCTCTTGGTCTACCTCCCACTGATAATAATCTCCTCCCCATAACTGCCACCACTTATCCTTAGATTGTCTACTCAACCATTGAGCCAAATTTCCACCAACATCCCCTAGTGGAATCCCACCCATAATCATTGAGTTTTTACTATCATCTTCGGCAACAACTACCATATCCGAAAACTTTAATCTTGGATACTTGCCCATCTCTACCCTTTCCTTTGCTTTAGCTTGCCATATGGGCTTAGCCCCAACTTCACTAATTTCCATTCCCACCATACTAATATCATCAATGTTTTTTAGTATAAGATTAAGAACATCTTTATCGTATTTAAGACTCACATCAAGAAATTTATTTAATCTTCGAACTACTGATCTTTTCACCTTAAAAGTTGAATCTTTTTCTAACCTTTTTAATTCCTGTTTTAAAATATCTCTTAACTCTGTATGTCTTTGGTTGTAATAATCAAATAAGTTCTTAATTGAAAAGTCTATATTTTCTTTTTGTCCTAAATAATCATCAACCCTATCCTGAACTTCACGGAGTTGATCATTTGCACTACCCTCATAAATAGTTGATCCCATTCCGTCTGAGCTCAATAAAATCTTGTCTCCTTTCTCTATCTCAACCGATTGTACCGTTATATGTTGTTTGTTTGCATAAAATAAAGAATAAGGAGCCTTACCATCTAAATCAACCCCTTGAGTGGCCGGAACCAACTGCTTTATAGTTCCATCGGCTTTTTTAATAAAACCAAGAGGGTCACCAATTCTTACCACCAACAACTGATTTTTCCATGGAACTACTGCCAATAATGTACTATCCCCACTATCTTCTAAAGAACCTAAATCTTTTTTTGTCTTTTCTATTTTTTCAACAATTGCTTCCTTTGCTTGCCTCACTGTCTTCCAATCATCTGAATTAGAATTTAAAAAGAAGGTCATTCGATCGACAAGCTCTTTTGCCACCTTACCTGATTTAGAACTATAAACACCACCTTTTACTTTACTTACCCCATCTGCCACCCCAATAGATCTTCCTTTTTTAGCCACCCTATCTTGACCTCCCATCTCTCTCTGAATAT
>JAYEMX010000028.1:0-3694 GCA_034718535.1 Patescibacteria group bacterium
TATTGTGCAGACCTGTCCAGGAAACTGGGCTTTTACTATTTTTTAATTAAATTATGGCAAAAGAAAAAATTTTTGATCTTATAAGGGAAGATCTTGCATGGGTTTCAAGCAGATTACCCACTAGTGTAATAACTCCTTTAATAAGTGAAAATGGTCGATTGGGGTTGCAGAGCCCAAATCATTTTTTTGATTCAATTATTCAAGATGTAAAGATAAGTAAAAGACAGGAACCCAGAGGATTTGTTAGAAAAGTTACTCGTAGCTGGATGCCGACTTGGAGATTGCCAGAGCATATAGAAAATACATTAAAGCAAGTTGGAAGAGTTTATCCAGTTGAAACGCAAGCTGATTTTATTGAATTAGGGAAGGGTATGTTAATAAAGGCAACTCTGGAAAGTGCTAGAGAAGAAAATATAGAACAAGCTCAAGCATTAGGAAGAACTACTGAAAACTTTTTAACTATTAGTCAAGCTACTATAAAAGAAGGTGTGGAAAGGCGATATTTAAGAAATAGATCTAGCATAAGTGAATTTAGCCAGGCGATGCAGATCTGGTTAGAAGCTATGACCAATCCAGATATTGGAGCTGGAGCAGAACATGTTGATTTATCATATTTATTTATAGATCAAATAAAGAAAGAAATAACTGATGGAATTAGTCTTTCTACTACTAATCGAGATTCTGTGGCAGAGAAAATGCATTTAGGTAGTTTTGAAGCAGTGAAACATCTGCCTGTAATTATAGATACGCCAATGACTGTTGAGGCTAAGAAGGTTTTAACAAAAACAATTATTGAAGAGCTATTTAATGAAACTCTTGTAGGGTTAGCAGCTAAAAGCATGGCAACTGGTAATTTTGCACAAGTTGAATCTATGATAAAAGGCGAGGAAAAGTGGCAAGCTTATCTTAGAAAGGTGGCAGAAATATCAATAGGTACAGTAGGTGAGACATGGGATGGGATTGTAGGTCCATTAATTAAAACTCAAGGGCCAATTTTAAAAGCAGTAAGAGCTAAGGGCGTATCTGAATTAACTTATAAATATTCTTTTGTGGGGGCTACGGAATTTTTAGAAGCAGCCAAGAAATCTACAGATTTAGCTGTAGCAACCCCACACGCTATTGATGCTGCAGAAATATTTTTAGGAACTGAGCAAACAACTGAATCAAAGGTCGCAGTAGCTGGAAGCAGTCGGTCTAATATAGAACCAACTAAAACTGGAAATGGAACTGGAAGTGGAAAAGGTCAAGGTAGAGGTCAAGGCGGGGGTGTAGGTACAGGAGTTAGAGAAATAACCGAGAATTTACTTGAAAGAAGTGATACAGCAATAACAGCTTCAATGGAGATGGGAGTTGGAGGTAGTCGGCCTAATGAAGAGTTAGTTAAAAAGATGAGGGGACAAAGTAAATTAGCTAAAACAAAGGAAGAGCCGGCTAAAACTATAGGTGGACAAGATGAATTAGCTAAAGCAATAGCTAGGCTATTGCAAACCAATGATGAAAAAATAAACTCTGGAAAAGTTTGGGAAGATATTATGACATTGGTAGTCAATCCAGACGGCAAGATGGTATCCACTCAAGAGTTGGTGGAAATTGTACTTAGTTTACCAAACAGAATTGAAAAAGCTTTAACTGAATCAGGAGTAGAGGTTAGTTCTGAGGTATTAACAGATTATTTAACAAAAGGATCAGAGCAATTGTTGGAAAATTTGTCAGTTAAGGAAATTAAAAGTAATCCACAAATGCAAATGCTTTTGATTGCTGAAATGATGCGATTATTGTCAGTTTCTGATGTTGTAGATGAATTGGATAGTCGTGAGTCAGAAGGTGAAGGTCGAAAAGTAAGAACATTATTTAAAGCTCGAGGTCTTTTGCTAGAAGCGGCTTTAATGGGTGGAAAAGACAATAATAATTACACTGCTGGGTTTATAGCTGCATTGGGCCAAGCAGTATCTTCTCAAGGTTGTAATTGGAAAGACGAGGAAAGAAAATTAATAGTGCAATATTTAGGTTTGATGAGATATGGCATGATGTGGAAAATGTTTCATGCTGAAGAAGGAGAAGAGTTTTTAGGAGTTAGTATGAAAAAAGACTTTCATCGTTTTATTAATGGTTTGATAGCAGGAACAGAAAAACTCAATGAAAGAGTTTTGGCAGGTATTAAGTTTTCAGACTTTGAATTTTTATTGAAATCTACCATGATGAATCCTGGCACATTAGCTTTAGTTTTAAGTTTATTTCCTAAAAGTGGAGTTGAGAAATTAAGACGAAAAGCTAGTGGAAAGAGAAAAAAATATGCAGATAAACAAATTAATTTTAAGGATAAATTTGGAAAAGCTGGTGTATTAGATATCAGGGCTCCAGGTGCCCCTTGCTTAGGATTAACAGAGCAAATAAAAGGAGGAGTAAAGATCTTAGGAGAAGAAATGAAATCGGGGTTAAGAGGGTTAGTGAGATTGTTTGGTCCTCAAATGATGAGTATTTTGGACTCTGATAAAGCCAAAGATAACGAGGCATTTGGTTTACCAAGATTAGCTGATTTAGCAACTGATGAGAATAATGTATTTGGAAAGGAGATAGTGGCATTAGTAGGTCAAGACTTAGATTTATTGGAGAGTATTGGAGAAGAACAAACTGGATGGTTGGAAATGTTGCCAGTGTTAGTGGCCATGAATATGGCTGATTTACCAGATAATGTTGGGAAAAAAGCATTAATTGAAAGATTAATTAATAGATTGTATTCATTAAAACAAAATGAAGACCCAAGTTTTTGGGTTGATTCTGTTTTCAAACAAGTATTACCTAGATTTTGGAGGCAGGATCAAATAGATTTGGTAATAGAAGCTTTGCTTGGTATTGCCACTAGTAAAGGGACTCAAGGTTTAGCTTCAGTGGTGCAAGTAATGAGAAATTTGGCTGTTAGAGATGATATTATTATTCCTTCAACTAATGGCGAAGTAAATAATGTTAGAAAGCCAATTGCTGAACAAGTAGGAGGCAAACTAGTAGAAATTGTAAGTCAATGGCCTAGGTTAAATATGAGGTTGGTTGGTCGAGATCAAGGACAATATAGGTATTTAATAGGAGGAATATTAGGGGGACAAAGTTTGACAGCTAATGAAGAGGGCCAAGAAGTGATTGATTTAAAATCATTGCAGGGCGAGACAGATCAAGGTTTGAGAGAAGTATTTGTTTTATTAAATACTTTTAGCGGGGCAGGGATTGAAAAAATGAAACAAGCTGATAAAGTAGTGGGTAAAATTATCAGAAGGGAATTATTTAAGTTAATGGCTAACCGCCATCCTGTTCCTCGTGAAGCGCAGAAGGTTTTGCTAGAGACTAGTGGATTACTTCAAGAATATCATGAAGCTAGCCAAAAAGTGGCTGGAGAAGTGATTAAAGCTACAGCTATGAAACCTTTGGTGGGGCTTAAAAAAACTGAAACAGGTTATAGACTAACTGGTTTACCAACTAACTTAGAAAGATTAGCGGAAACTCAAGACATTGAAGTGTTGGGTGTAGATGGAGAATTAAATATTAGACAAGACTTAAATGTGGATGATTTGATGATAGCAATAGAAGGCCAGTTGGATAAAGAAATTGAAACAGGTGATGGTTTATTAGAAAATTTAAATACATTAATCTATTTGATTGACAAATTTGATAGAAGTTTGGAAAATGTTTTATCAGCTTTTAG
>JAYEMX010000029.1:0-3665 GCA_034718535.1 Patescibacteria group bacterium
CCCCAAGTTGCAATAATCGTCCGGCAAAATCTTCGTAGCCACGATCAAGGTGAATTAACCCAGTTAATTCAGTTTGACCTTGAGCAACTAAACCGGCCAAAGCCATAGTGGCTCCGGCTCGAATGTCAATAATTTTAAAAGATCCACCTTTTAATGGAGTTGGACCAGAAATATTCATTCCGTGAAAATTATCGGGAGTATCATCTTTGAGATTAAAGTTATAAAACTTTTCAGGATTTTTTGGTTTGGGATTAAAAAAATCAATTTTAGCTCCCATACTTTTTAGGTCTTTGGTAAATTGAAAGCGGGAACTCATAATGGTTTCGACTATTTTTGAAGAACCTTTAAGTTGAGTGGCTAAAACCGACCATAAAGGCATCCAGTCACTCATAAATCCGGGATGAGGCTGAGTAGTAATATTAACAGCCTTAAGGGGTTTTTTATAAAAAAATCTAATCCCAAAGCCATCTGTTTCATAACCGGCTCCGGCTTTTTTAAAAGCAGTTAAAAAGGCGGTTAAATGATTTTTATTGGCGTTTTCAATAATAATATCACCCTTGGTAATTAAAGCGGCAATGGCATAAGAAACAGCTTCGTTTCGATCCGGCATTACTTGATGAATAACCGGCTTTAACTCTTTAATTCCGGTAATTTGAATAATCCGTTTAGGTAAACGCTTAATTTTAGCTCCTTGTTTATTTAAAAAAATAATTAGGTCATCTATTTCCGGTTCAAGGGCGGCATTACGAATAATAGTTACGCCTTTGGCCAAAACCGCAGCCATGATTAAAGTTTCCGTACCGGTATGAGAGTTTTTGGGAAAAGTATAATCAGCCCCATGCAATTCTTGGCAGTGGGCTTTTAACATCTTGTTTTTAATTTCAAGCTTAACACCCATGGCTTTTAAGCCGTCAAAGTGCCAACCTAAAGGTCTTTTGCCAATTTTATCTCCGCCGGGCAAAGGAACAATGGCTTTTTTGCTTCTGGCCAATAAAGGAGCCAAAAACATGGATGAAGCTCGAGATAAGCTTCCTTGCTCTTTTGATATGATTGAATTATTAATAGTTTTAGCATTAATAAACATGGTTCTTTCCCCGGCCGAATAGATTTTAACCCCCAAAGATTGAATTATTTTTTTAACCAGATCAACATCGGCAATACGGGAAAAGTTTAAAAGCCTGTTTTCATGCGAACACAAAAGTGAAGCAATCATTAGTTTATAAGAGGAGTTTTTAGCTCCGCAAAGTTTGACCGCACCCTTTAACGGAACCCCACCTTTGATAATAAGTTTTTCCATATTAAAACCCCAGAGTTTGAATTTCTAGTTTTAAATCCAAGTCTAGTTTATCTTTGGCTGTTTTTTTTATTAGATTTATAAGTTTGATAATATCATCGGCTTTAGCATTTCCCAAATTTTCTATAAAACCCGCATGCTTGTCTGAAATTTTGGCTTGACCAATGGTGGTCCCTTTTAAGTTTAAAACTTTGTCTATAACATAGCCGGTGGATGGAGTGGGTAGATTAAGTTTTTTTTGTTGGTTTTGAGATAGATTTTGAAAAATACAACCGGCTGAAATTTGGGGGTAATGAGATTTACTTTTTAGTTGCTCTTGGGTCGTAAGTTTGGCTTTTTGACTTGATTGTCTGATTAATTTTAGGGTTACAGAAAGAAGAATGTGGTTATTGTCATGTAGTTTTGAGTAGTCGTATTTAAAGTTAAAGTAGTTTTTGGAAACTTCTTTTACCTGGTTGTTTTGATCTAAAAGAGTGGCGGAAATTAAATAGTCGCTAAAAAATTTATCATGGCCATGAATGTTCATATAAACAGCACCGCCAATTGTGGCCGGAATGCCGGCAAAAGATTCTAACCCAGTTAATCCTTGTTCAATGAGAAAGAAAATGGCTTTTGGTAAAAAGACTCCGCTATCCAATTTAACTTGATTGTTGGTTAGCAATTTAATAGTTGAGCTGGAGTTTTTAATTATTAGTCCGTTATAGCCTTGGTCAGAAATTAAAATATTACTTCCATTACCTAAAATAAAAAAAGGAATGTTTTTGTGGCGAGCATACTTTATTGAATTAATTAAATCTTTGATGGTTTTAGCCTCAAAAAAATATTTAGCTTGACCGCCAACTTTAAAAGTAGTGTGATTTTTTAATAATTCGTTTTGTTTTAATTTTAAACTCATCTTTGTTTTAAGGCCTTAATAATATCTTTGTGCCAGAGAAAATTATTACCAGCACCAATGGTAAATATAGCATCCCCTTTTAAGGCATGATCAAGTAGATAGGTTATGGTTTGTTTTTTACCAGAGCAGTACTTAGCCTTGGGGTGATACTTTTTAACCTGATCGCTAAATATTTTTCCGGTTAAACCCAAGTTGTCCAACTCTCTGGCTGAGGAAAAAATGTCGTTGATTAAAACAATATCGGCGGAGTTAAAGCTTTTGGAAAATTCCGTTAATAAAGCTTTAGTTCGACTATAAGTATGTGATTGAAAAATGGCAATAATTCTTTTACCCGGCAACCAATTTTTGGCGGCTTTAAGCATGGCTTTGATTTCAGTTGGATGATGGGCATAGTCGTCATAAAGAGAAATACCTTTTATTTGACCTATTAATTCAAAGCGCCGACTTGAGCCTAAGAATTTTTTTAAACCTATTTTGATTTTTTCCGGTTTAATCCCAAGTTGGTGAGAAGCAATAATAGTGGCAGTGGCATTTAAAATGTTGTAATCCCCCGGTACATTTAAAATCATTTGGGGCCATTCAATTCCTTTATGTTTTAAGTTAAAAAATTGTTTTTGATCGGCTTGGTGAACTTTGGTGATTTGCCAATCGCTTTGGGGTGAAAAACCATAAGTAATGACAGGTTTAGTAATTTTTTTGATAAATTGTTTAATATTGAGATTATCTAAATTGACAATAATAGCTCCATCATTAGGGACTTTATCAATAAAAGTTTGATAAGCATTAAAAGTATCTTTCAGTGACAAGTAAACATCAGGGTGATCATGTTCAAGGTTGGTAATAATAGCAATATGAGGCTTAAGGTAATGAAACCTTGGAGTTAGATCCTTAGTTGGATCGGCTACATATTCATCGGCCTCAACTACAAATACTTTTGATTTTTTTACAAACCTACCTGGAGTATTTAAGTTAGAAATGTTACCAACTCCGACTGCAAAACTAGGTTTAATTCCAGCTGAATTTAAAACTACCGAAAGCATGGCTGAAACGGTAGATTTACCACCAACTCCGGCAACGGCAACAACCAGTTTATTTTGAGTAAACAGTTTTAAGCCTTGGGCTAAGTTTAAAACCGGAATATTTTTTTCTTTGGCTGTAATAACTTCAATGTTAGTAGAACCACCGTGGGCTCCGGTATGAATTAGTAAGTCCAAATTTTTGGGTAGATTTTTTTGGTTAAAATTAATCTTAACTTTAATTTTTCTTTTTTTCAAAACTTGATCTGTGGGAAAAGTTTCACTAACATCGCTACCGGTAACTTTTTTGCCAAGATCTAAAGCACATAAAGCTAAAGCAGTCATACCCACCCCTTTAATCCCGGTAAAGTGGATTGAGTTGATTTTACTTAGCATAATAAACTTCTCCGGAACCGATAATTTGGTTTGGTTTAATCATGGCTCCGGGCATAATCGAGGC
>JAYEMX010000030.1:0-3642 GCA_034718535.1 Patescibacteria group bacterium
CCACCAAGAAAGAGAGATGATTTTATTACATGGTTATATGACATGGAGTATAAGGAGCATAAATTACCCAAGGAGGACATTGTTATTTATCTTTATGTGCCGGTTAAAAAAGCTCAAGTTTTAATTGGTAAAAAAGGAAAACGTGGGTATACAAAAGGAAAAGATGAGGCGGAAAAAGATGTTAAACATCAAAAAAAATCAATTGAGATGTATAAGAACCTTTGTAAAAGATTTAAACATTGGCAGATGATTAAGTGTGTTGATAAAAAAGGAAATTTATTAAGTATTGAGCAAGTTAATAAATTGATCTTAGAGAAATTAAGGGATAAAAAGATAATTGTATGAGGGAATTGGCAAGAAAAATAGCTAAAACATTATTAAAAATCGGTGCGGTTGGATTTAAACCTAAAAACCCAATAACTTTTAAATCTGGGCTTATTTCTCCAGTTTATGTTGACAATAGAATTTTTCCTTTTTATCCAAAAGAATGGAGATTGGTTATTAGGGGGATGAAAAATTTGATTAAGGAAAAAAAATTATTACTTGATGTTGTTGCTGGGGTTGAGGCAGCTGGGATTCCTCATAGCGCAACTTTAGGATATGAGTTAAATAAACCATCAGTTTTTGTTAGAAAAAAAACAAAAAATCATGGTACGAAAAAAATGGTTGAAGGCGGAAATGTAAAAAGGAAAAAGGTGCTTTTAATTGAGGATTTAGTTACGACTGGAAGTAGTAGTTTGGCTGGAGTAAAATCTTTACGAGAAGCGGGAGCTCAAGTAAAAGATTGTTTGGTAATTATTAGTTATGGTTTTAAGGAAGCGGAAAAAGCCTTTGAGGTGGCTAAAGTCAAGCTTCACAGTTTAACCGATTTTCATATAGTTTTAGATGAAGCGGGAAAATTAGGGAAATTTAATAAATCAGAAAGAAAAATTTTAGATGATTGGCTTAGTCAACCTTGGGGTTGGGCAAAAAAATATGGATTTTGATAAAAAATTAAGAAAAGTTGTTAAAAAGAATAATTCTTTGGTTTGTGTTGGGTTGGATAGTGATTTTGATAGATTGCCGAACCGCTTTAAACAATTAAAGCACCCTCAATTTGAATTTAATAAATGGATTATTGATCAAACTTATGATTTGGTTTGTGCTTATAAGCCAAATTTTGCTTTTTATGAAGCTAAGGGAGAAAAAGGTTGGAAAGAACTTCGAATGACGATAGAGTATGTGAAAGATTTGCACTCCGGAGTGCAAATGATAGCGGATGCAAAAAGAGGTGATATTGGTTCTACAAATAAAGGCTATGTTAAATCTTTGTTTGATGATTTAAGGTTTGACGCAGTAACGGTTCATCCTTATTTAGGCAAAGAAGCTTTGAAGCCATTTTTAGATATGAAAGATAAGGGAATAATGGTTTTATGCCGAACCTCTAATTCTGGAGCAGGAGAGTTTCAGGATTTGAAGGTTGACGGTAAACCAGTTTGGCAAATGGTGGCCGAGAAAGTTAGAGATGATTGGAATAAATATGGAAATTGCATGTTAGTAGTTGGAGCTACATATCCGGAAGAATTACTTAAGGTGCGTAATCTTGTAGGTAAAATGACTTTGTTGGTGCCAGGGGTTGGAGCTCAGGGTGCTGATGTTAAAAAAACCGTTAAAGCAGGATTAAATTCAAAAAATAGTGGAATGATTATTAATTCTTCGAGGGGAATAATTTTTAATAAAAATCCCCGGTTGGCAGTCAAGGAATTAAGAGATAAAATAAATAAATGTAGATAATATGAAAATTTTTGCAGGTTCGTCTAATCTGGGTTTGGCTAAAAAGATAGCTAAAAAAGCTGGGTTAAATTTTGGGAAAATAGAGGTGTCCAGGTTTAAGAATGATGAATCCAGGATTTTAGTAAAAGAAGACAGATTGGGCAAAGAAGCAGTTGTGGTTCAATCTTTAAGTCAACCAACGGATCATAATTTAATAGAATTTAATTTAATTTGTGATGCATTAAAGCGAATGGGGGTAAAAGAAATTACGGCAGTTATTCCATGGCTCGGTTATTCAAAGCAAGATAAAGTTTTTCGGCAGGGGGAACCATTGTCTGTAAAAGTAATTGCTAAAATGTTACAAGTAATTTCTTTAGAAAAGATTATTACTTTTGATTTGCACAATTTGGCGATTTTAGGGTTTTTTGAAATACCAGTCATAAATTTGTCAGCTAGACTATTATTGGAAGATTATTTTTTGAAAAAAATTAATAAAAACACGATTGTGGTGGCTCCGGATGCGGGAGCAATTAAATTATCTACTGCTTTTGCTCACAAGCTAGGAATAGGTGTAGTTTATATAGACAAAAAAAGAGATTTAAAAACAGGTAAGGTAAAGATTTTTGGTATTAGTGGTGGAGTAAAGGGTAAAGAAGTAATTATTATTGATGATATGATTGCTACTGGAGGGACTTTAATCAAAACAGCTAATTTTTTAAGGAAAAAAGGAGTTCAATCAATTAAAGTGGGGGTTACTCATCATTTATATGTTAATGGTACTCAAGAAAAATTAGAGAAAAGCGCGATTGATGAAATAGTGGTAACTGATACAATTAAACCAAAGATTAAATCTAAAAAATTAAAAGTTTTAAGTGTGGCAGAAATAATAACCAAGGAAATTGTTTGAAAATTCTAAACTCTGATCTTGGAATGTTTTGGTGACAGGCTAATAGGATTTGAGGAAAACTATTAATTGGTGTATATTAGGGATTATTACGCACACTCATCAACCTTCCTGATATAGGATGGGTGGAGGAAAAAGGAAGGGGAAAAATAATCTCCTTTGTGGAGGTTTTTTTAATTAATTATGGCAAAAACAAAAAAGAAAACAATCAAAACCAAAAACTCTGCTAATCAAAAAAGTAAAAAAGTGAAAGTTAAGCAAAAAGCTGGATATAAAATAAGCTTAAAAGACTTGCTTGAAGCTGGTTGTCATTTTGGCCATCAAGCCAGACGTTGGAACCCAAAGATGGATGAATATATTTTTGTTAAGCGCGAAGGGGTTCATATTTTTGATTTAGAGATAACCGCAAGAAAATTAGAAGAAGCAATGAGTTTTGTTCGCGATTTGGTAAAAGAAGGAAAAGAGATTGTTTTTGTAGGGACTAAACGTCAAGCTAGTACAATTATCAAGGAAGAAGCCGAAAAATGTGGGGCTCCTTATGTTTCCAAGAGGTGGTTGGGGGGAACGATTACCAACTGGGATCAGATTAAAAAAAGAATTGATTTACTAAAAGATCAGATTGAAAAAAAGAAAAAGGGTGAGTTTAAGAAATATACTAAAAAAGAAAATATTTTGATTGATAGAGATATTGCCAGGCTGACTCGATTTTTGGGTGGTTTGAAAAACCTTAGTAAAATTCCCGAAGCGGTTTTTGTGGTTGATGTGAAAAAAGAACATGCGGTGATTAAAGAAGGTAAGATAAAAGAAGTTAAAGTGGTGGGGGTGGTGGATACCAATTCAGATCCGGACAATGTTGATTTTGTAATTCCGGTTAACGATGATGCGGTTAGTTCGATTGCTTTCGTAGTTTCCAAAATCGCCAAAGCTTATAGTGACGGTAAAAATTTAAGGAAATAAATTATGTCAAAAATCAGTTTAGAAAAAAT
>JAYEMX010000031.1:0-3608 GCA_034718535.1 Patescibacteria group bacterium
AAGAAATGTTGGTTGATTTTTTAAGTTCAGATAAATTAATAGTAGCGGGGAAAGTGCTTGAAGAGGATTATAAAATTTATCAGTTAGTTTGTAATAATAATGATTTGGTGGCAAGGGAAATAATTAAAACAGAAGCGAGTAGCTTGGTTTGTTTAAATGATAAGACGATTTTTTATAGTGATAGCGGTGGTAGTTATTTTTATGATTTAACTGATGATAGCAAAGTAAAATATACTGCTTTGGGAAATAATGTTTTGGTTAAAGTTTCCAGTGATAAAAAATATATCGGGGCAATGGTGGGATCTAAATTTTTGGTGGTGGACTATCCGGCGGTAAAAGCCAGCGGAGTGGAGAAGCATTATTTGATTGATAGGGTGTCGTCGATTGATGAGGTTGGTTTTAGCGGTGATAGTATTTTGGTAAACCAAGCAAAAACTTGTCAAAGCGATGGAGATTGTGGAGAGATTTTGAGGATTAATTTGTTTGGAAGCGGGGTTTGGAAAATAGAAGATAGAGTTCAATTAAAAAATGTAGTGGTAGAGAAAATTTTGGGAGAGATAAAGTTTTAATTAATAATTAGCCAGTCGACTTTGGTTGGGTTGTTTACGGGGTAGTTAGTAAAGATGGTAAATGTTTTTTGTTCGATGTTTTTTGTTACCCAATATTTGGTGGCGGGTTTGTAGTCGGAACCAAAAGTAATTATGACTTGGGAGGTGTCGGTTAGGTCTTGGGAGTTGATAATAGTATGATTCATGCCGGCGGAGACAGTGGCAGAACCCGAGGATTTTAAATTTAGTTGGCTAAAAGTGGCAGAACCCGAGGCATTGATATTGGCAACCTTTTTATTGATTTCATTGTAGATGGAGATAGCAGATTGAGAGGCAATATTGATATTAAGAGGCTTATCAATCGGCGGGGTAATTTCGGAAGCGATTAAGGTGCCTGAAATTGAAGCGGTTTGAGTTTCAAGTTCATGGGCTGTGAGTTTTCCGTTGACAATTAAGTCTCCATTAATAATTACTTTACCGATGGTATCAAGGCTAATTAGACCGGCCATTAAATCGAGTTTACCGTTTAAAGTGGTGATGCTTGATGAGCCAATGATAAGGTTATCTCCAATGGTTAGGGTATTGTTAACTTTAAGATCGGTAGTGACGATTTGACCGACAACGGCCAAGTAATCGGAGAAAAAGCCAAAATTGGCATTGATAGAGGCGATGTCTAAATGAGCTGAAGGAGATGATTCTGGTTCCGAACCATCAGCGGTCTGCAGTGAAGCTAAAAGCTGAGCGTAAGACGGTTCGGAACCTTTATCTATTGGTACAGCACTTGCAGTGGCGGTTTGATTATCATATTTATCAACCAAAGCACTTATTTTATCTTTAATATTGTCTATGGTGGAGGATTTAATTTCATTGGCGGTTAAAGTACCTGAGATAGAGGCTGAGCCGTGAACAATGAGTTCCACGTCCGGAGAGGAATCAACCTGCCTGCCGGTAAGGCAGGGTTCCACTCCGGAGTGGAATGGTTCGGAGCCTATGATAACCGAACTTTCAATAACAATTTGGCCATCGTCAGTTAGAGGTGAAATAAAATTGGTGGCTAGTTTTTCAGTTTCAACGGTTGGATTAAGAAAACGTTTTTCGAGATTAGTAACCCGATCATAAAGATCAAGAATATAAAGGACGTTTTCCTCTGTTTTTTCCAAAATATTTAGAATGATTGTAGAGAGATTAAGACCTGTTTGACTGATTTCATCTCGAGATGGGACTCCCGGAAGATGATGATAAGTGGAGATAAATTCTTGCAGAGAAACAGGAGATAAAAGTTGATAATTATCTTCAAAAACATAGTCCGGAACATCAAGGGTGGTGCCGTCGTCGATAAAAGAACCGCTGGTGACTCGGATATTACCAACCACTTCCAGTTTTTCGGAAGGATCGGTGGTGCCAATGCCTAAAGATATTAAACCGGTGGCGGCGCCTGCGGTTGAAATATCCCAAACAGAGCTATTTATAGAAATAGTGTCATCGCCATCGCCAAGTTCAACTACACCATTAGCGTCAAGTTTGGCATCAACAGTTAAATCATCTCTAAAAAGACCTTCGTGGGCAATTAAATCAGCTTCGGAATCAAAACCATAATCAGTGGAACCGAGCAAACCCAAACCGCCGGAGATGGTTAGATAATTATTAGTGTCATTGGTAATATAGCCGTTATTTTTGGAAAATTTTAAAGTGGCGGAAATAGTGGCATCACCGGCTAAAACCAGACCAAGGTCGGTAGCAGAGGGGTCGAGAAAATAGGTTGATGAGTCTGTGTCAATAAGTTTGGGAGCATTTAAATTGCCGGCTATCCAAGTTGGTTGAGTAATGTTAATGGGGTAAGTGGCATTGTCATCAATAGTAATTAAACTTTGACTGGCTCCACCATAAACACCAAAAATAGATTGATCTCCGGCAAGAGAAACCTTAAAAGAAGTGGCTGAACTGGAGGCAGAGTTGCCCAAAGTAAAGTCAAGGTCTTGAGATTGACCAATAAGAGTGGTGTTGCCAGTATCATAAATAGCTTGTAGAGATGCAGACGCGGATGATTCATTTTGATTTAGATTGATCCAGTCTAATCCATCAAAATACATGAGATTGCCGGTATCTTTATTAACATATTGACGACCGATTTGAGAATCAGGTTTTTCCGAGGGCAAAAGTTGAAGGGATTTGGTGTGGATAGAATTTTCAGCTAAAATAGTATTTTTGGCATAAATATTGCCGTTTTGGTCAAGGAAAGAAAGAGTACCAGTGTCAGTACCAATGGTAATTTGGCCACTTAAAAAATTAGCTACTTGAGGAAGAGCGACTTCAATATCCGGAGTAAGGTCAAGTTGTTTAATGCTTGGGCTACTGATTTTATCGGGCTGGTTAATAATTAGGTAGGAGGTTATGCCCAGAGTTAAGAAAATAGTGACAATGGTAGTATAGATAAAAGCTTTTTCCAGTTTAGGATTTTTTAGCCAAGGGATATGAGATAAAGGTTGAATATTCCTTTTCATATTCCGTTCCGGAACGGAAGTGAAGGAAGCGGGGGATTTTAGTTTTGATATTTGAGATTGGGTGTATGGGGTTTTTAATTTACCTTCATGAGTCCAACGGCGAATGGTGGCTGGAGAAACATGAAATTTTTCGGCAACTTGATTAAGATTTAATATTTTATTTTTGGTAACAGTAGTGGGGATTAAAGCTCCTGATTTAATAGCTTTTAGTTTGGTAATATCGCTTGGAGAGTAGCGGCGTTGATTCCCCAGAGTTCTTCTTGGAATATATTTGCCGGAGCTTTCCCAACGACGTAAAGTTTTGGGGTGAAGATTGAGTTTTTTGGCAGCTTGGGCAATTGAGAAGGTCACTTAGTTACCTCTGTTGTTGTCCAAGTTTGTATATAACTTGGACTGTTTTCACGAATATATCTAGGTTCAGTATCTACTATATATAAAAAGCTGTCAATAGGGAAAATCTTGATGTATCAAGCTAATTTAATGGTATAGTAAGATATGGATTGATATTGTGGTTGTGTATTTAGAAGGGTTTATTTGATATGATAAGTATTATTTATAT